>NZ_CP193899.1:0-55645 GCF_050858885.1 Sporosarcina sp. A2
ATCATTTTGGGGAAGCGAGGAACTACTCATTTCAACAGGCAACTAAAGAGTATGTGCTTTGGTTGGATGCTGATGATATATTCATGCCAGAGGACCGAGAAAAGTTCAAAGCTTTAAAACAGCAGCTAAATTCGGATTATGATGCGATTACAATGGACTATAATCTTAGCTTAGATGAAGAGGGCCAAGTTGCTTCTTCTTTAAAACGGCATCGGCTCGTAAAAAAAGAAAATAATTTTGTATGGATCGGCGCAGTTCACGAATACTTGGCAGTGTCCGGAAACATTTTTGATAGCGATGTTGAGGTCACTCATCTTCCACTAAACCATGATTGCAATAGAAATTTGCGCATCTATGAAAATCAACTAGCATCAGGTGAGATTTTGTCAAACCGTGATACTTTTTATTATGCAAATGAATTGGCGGATCATCAAGAATTCAAGGTAGCGACTCTTTATTATCATAAATTTCTCGACAGTGAGGCAGGCTGGGTAGAAGATAATATCCGAGCTTGTTTTAGGCTTGCGGATTGTTATCACAAATTAGGCCAACCCAAAAAGGCTATGGATGCCACACTTCTCTCTCTCACCTTTGATGCCCCGCGACCAGAAGCTTGCTGTCGCTTAGGCCATTATTTTATGGAGAAGGCAAACAATGAAGCAGCGATTCAATGGTATTTGCAAGCCTTGCAAACTCAGACCTCGAACAAAATGGGTTTTCACAACAAAGCTTTTTCCACATGGCTTCCTCATCTTCAATTATGCGTTTTATATGATCGGCTTCAGGAATATAAGGTAGCCTATCAACATAACGAGAGAGCTCGTTATTACAAACCTGATGATCCCTCTATTAAACAAAATAAAATCTATTTGGAAGAGAGACTGAAAACGGATAAAGAACAGTGTGACGAATCCACATAAATGGATGTCGAATTTGTCTGGGAGCTGATCTTCGTAATTTGGCTATGAACAATTTTCTTTAAATCTTTTTTGAAACCAAGATTTTATAATAGTCCTACAAAATTAGGAAGAAGTAGCAATGCAAAGATATAACAAACTGGGAATTCACTAATAACATATTTTTATATTATCACTTCTCACTACGCTAGTACTGCTAGCCCGTCCGACCTTCCTTTCACTGAATAAGATAGGAAGAGAAGGAGGTGATAATATGGATTTTAATGAAAACTTTAATAGATGTGGAAGACAGAATAATAATTGCAACAAGTGTTCGCCTTGCAGTTATACTAAGTATTGCAATTGCAGCAAGTGTTCGCCTTGCAGTTCTTCTCAATATTGTAATTGCAGCAAGTGTTCACGTTGCAGTTATACTAAGTATTGCAATTGCAGCAAGTGTTCACGTTGCAGTTCTACTGAGTATTGCAATTGCAGCAAGTGTTCGCCTTGCAGTTCTTCTCAATATTGTAATTGCAAGCGTGGACCACGTGGATGTAGGGGACCAATTGGACCAACTGGTGCAACGGGTTCAACGGGTGCGACAGGTGCAACCGGAGCAACGGGCGATATTGGACCAACAGGTGCAACCGGAGCAACGGGCGATATTGGACCAACAGGTGCAACCGGAGCAACGGGCGATATTGGACCGATAGGTGCAACCGGAGCAACGGGCGATATTGGACCAACTGGTGCAACCGGAGCAACGGGCGATATTGGACCAACTGGTGCAACCGGAGTAACGGGCGATATTGGACCAACTGGTGCAACCGGAGCAACGGGCGATATTGGACCAACTGGGGCAACCGGAGTAACGGGCGATATTGGACCGACTGGCGCAACGGGTTCAACGGGTGCGACAGGTGCAACCGGAGCAACGGGCGATATTGGACCGACTGGCGCAACGGGTTCAACGGGTGCGACAGGTGCAACCGGAGCAACGGGCGATATTGGACCGACTGGCGCAACGGGTTCAACGGGTGCGACAGGTGCAACCGGAGCAACGGGCGATATTGGACCAACAGGTGCAACCGGAGCAACGGGCGATATTGGACCAACAGGTGCAACCGGAGCAACGGGCGATATTGGACCAACAGGTGCAACCGGAGCAACGGGCGATATTGGACCAACAGGTGCAACCGGAGCAACGGGCGATATTGGACCAACTGGTGCAACTGGAGCAACGGGCGATATTGGACCGATAGGTGCAACCGGAGTAACGGGCGATATTGGACCAATTGGACCGACTGGCGCAACGGGTTCAACGGGTGCGACAGGTGCGACCGGAGCAACGGGCGATATTGGACCAACTGGTGCAACTGGAGCAACGGGCGATATTGGACCGATAGGTGCAACCGGAGCAACGGGCGATATTGGACCAATTGGACCGACTGGCGCAACGGGTTCAACGGGTGCGACAGGTGCGACCGGAGCAACGGGCGATATTGGACCAACTGGTGCAACTGGAGCAACGGGCGATATTGGACCGATAGGTGCAACCGGAGCAACGGGCGATATTGGACCAACTGGTGCAACCGGAGCAACGGGCGATATTGGACCAACTGGTGCAACTGGAGCAACGGGCGATATTGGACCGACAGGTGCAACCGGAGCAACGGGCGATATTGGACCAACAGGTGCAACCGGAGCAACGGGCGATATTGGACCGATAGGTGCAACCGGAGTAACGGGCGATATTGGACCAATTGGACCGACTGGCGCAACGGGTTCAACGGGTGCGACAGGTGCGACCGGAGCAACGGGCGATATTGGACCAACTGGTGCAACTGGAGCAACGGGCGATATTGGACCGATAGGTGCAACCGGAGCAACGGGCGATATTGGACCAACTGGTGCAACCGGAGCAACGGGCGATATTGGACCAACAGGTGCAACTGGAGCAACGGGCGATATTGGACCGACAGGTGCAACCGGAGCAACGGGCGATATTGGACCAACTGGGGCAACCGGAGTAACGGGAATGGCTGGTGGTTTATCCGAATACGGATATATTTATAACCTAACTCCTAGAACGGTAGCTATCGAAGAAGATGTTATTTTCGACTCAAACGGAATAATAACACCTGGGATTACGCATATCCTTGGAACTACTGACATAGTAGTTACTACTCCAGGAAACTATGAGGTTACTTTCTCCGTGTCCGGTACAGAACCCAACCAATTCGCATTATTCATAAATGGCGGGCTAGTTGCGGGTACAGTTTATGGTTCAGGTGCGGGCACGCAGCAAAACAATGGCCAGGTTATAATGACTATGTCAGCTGGAGATGTTCTAACTCTTCGAAATCATTCGTCTGCAGCAGCAGTTGGCCTTGCCTCTAACATAGGGGGCACACAAGAAAACGTAAATGGATCTATTGTCATTAAATTATTAAGTTAGATTCTACTGAATATAGAACTCTCACAAGATCAAAGTGAAATTGCAACTGCAAGAACTTTCCAAATTTTTGATTGAGTGTGTCTGAATGAATTTATGAGTGACTCCTTTGAATCTCGTAATACAAACACTACTCTATCAATACTGTACTTTAGTGTCTGGAAAATATATGATTCTGCGGAGGTAAATCTCCGCGGGATCTTTTTTTATTCATTTGTAGAATCCTCAATATACTTAACCATTTCCTTATTCATGTAGCGAATCGATAATATTGATGTTCGTCTGCTCCATTTGTTTCAGATTTCACCAGCATCCCTTCAAAGGGAATGGATATTTTTTATCGAGTTGTAAGGAAGGTTTTCCTCTTTCAAACGTTGAATAGGTCATTGGGGTGATGTTATGGACAACGTTATCGAAGCAAGCATGAAAACGACTGAAATAGCCATCAGATTAGGGGTAGAGACCGTTACGATACGCAAGTACTGTCTTGAATTAGAGAAGCGCAGGTACATCTTTCAGCGTAACGATGGAAAGAATAGAAATTTCCGAAGCGAGGCCTTACATACACTATCTCAGATGAAATAGTTGATTGAGGTTGCCAAGATGAGTCGGGTCGCAGCTGCTAGTGTCGTTGTTGCTGGTCACGGGCCTCCTAGTGATACGGAGAATGAACCACCGTCCGTTTCCGTATCGTAGGTTACACAAGATGAAACAATGAATATAGAAGAGGTACAACGTTACTACGATCAACAGGACGACCTAATGCGTAACGTTCAAGACGCCAAGAATGGAGTAATTTCGTTGAAAGAAATGATAGAAGGATTTAAACAGTAGACAGTGATGGTATCTAAAAAGACTCATGTCTTAAAAAGGAGCAAGCAGAGGCCTTGAAGCGAAATTCAACAATCCAAGTAGTACTCTTTTGAATGTAAATAAAGTGTATCCATGTGATTACAGCATAAGAATGTACCACTACTGCTATATATTTTACCAGCGATTGTCAGGGGATTTACCATTCGCTGCAAATGAGTTTACCAGTGATGTAATGTCAAGAACGTGAAATATAAAATATTAAGGCTTATGGAAGATAAAAGCCTAACCCCCCGCACCTTGAACGAGGAATTAGGCTGATGATCTTACACAAACGCGCCCTGATAGTCGCACAATATTGAAAACTACATTGAGGTAATAAATAACAATAACAACATAAAAATTGCTAACAAAATACTTAAAAGGATATTTAATAAGGATACAATTATATTGCTTTTAAATTCCCTTATTCCAAGTGTCAGACCACAAATCACTGTACTCCACCAGATAAGATCAAAGAGTGTTTCATTAAAATTTTCTAAAACTCCAGTGATGAACAATACGATTAATAATAATTGTAGTAAAAGTGAACTACTCCCCAATAAAGATGGATTTTTTTGAGTATCTTCTTTTTTGAAGCGTAATAAAGCACCAACTACAATAAAAATAAAAATTAGAAAAATAACAAACAACATAATAATACTAGTAATAATAAGTCCCCCCAACACCGTCTATAATTCAACATTAACCTTTAGACGTTTAAAATGAAGGAAAGTTCTGATTTCAAAAAACATTTGAGTTTAGCAATTTTTTTCTTGTTGAAGTATTTGGCCCTTTTACTGAAATGGGGGCAAGTTCTTGTTTAAGAATAGCCCCCTTTAATTGAACAAAGAGGTTACTTTAGGAGGCATTCATCTAATCGATGTACATTATTATAATCTATTCTTCTAACGTCAATAGATCTCGCTTTTTATTGTTTTTTTGCTGTAGTAAAAATAATGCTAGACCGATTAAAATGATTGCTATTCCCATTCCTTGTTGTAAAGAAATCACCTCATCCAAAATGAAATAAGCGAGTATACAAGTTCCTATTGTTTCTCCTAATATACTCATTGAAATAACTGAGGTACTTATCCATTTCAATAGCCAATTAAAAATGGTTTGCCCTAATATTGTTGCAACAAACGCTAACCCAATAAAGGACCACCATGTATCTACGGAATAATCGAAGAAAGGTAGTTGCTGACTGAAAGCAAGAATACCTAAAAATATCGTACTGCTTCCATACCCAATAACTGAATATAGAACAAGAGACATCTCTTTACGAATAAGCTGTCCAATGAAGAAGTATCCTGTAATGACCCCCGCCGCAATAAAAGCAAGTATATCGCCAAATAAGGCTTGTCCACTAATTTGAAAGTCTTGCCATCCAATAATAATACTTCCTAAAATTGCTACGAGACAGCCTATTACAGCTCCTTTACGGAAGCGCTCCTTAAAAAGGTAATAGCCTCCAATAATCGAGAAGAGGGGCTGCAATGTAACTATAACCGTCGAACTTGCTACAGAAGTGTAGTTTAATGATTCAAACCACAATAGATAATGAATTGCTAGAAATACACCTGATAATAACCCAATTCCCCATTGTTTTTTTGATATTGAAAATAATTCTTTGCGGTTCTTTTTATTGATTAATAAAAATGGTAAAAGCATCATTGTTGCAAAAAACATCCTATAGAATGCCGTAATTGTCGCAGGTGCATCTGCTAATTTCACGAAGATAGCTGAAGTAGATAAAGCAAATACGCCTAAAAATAAAGCTATGTAAGAAATAAGTGGTGATTTCAAATCTATTACCCCCTTGATATGTGTTTACAATAATAAAAAAAATGCGTTATAATGTACAAGTACAGAGGTAAGTATAAAACATATACATTATCGATAGTAGTGTTAATTCTCCATGTTTAGTATGTAAGCACAAAAAGAGTTAAACATACATTATTTTAGAAAGGGTTTTCAATATGAACAACCATCGACTCGGACAAACAGTCTTACAATATCGTAGAAAGATTGGAATGACAATTCGTGAGTTCTCCGATTATGCAGGAATCAGCACCTCACTTATTAGCCAAATAGAAAGAGGACAAGCAAATCCCTCGTTAAGTGTACTTGAGCTGATTGCACAAGCATTAAATGTGCCATTGTTTACACTTTTCATTAACGACATTGATATCGATTCACTCATTTCTAGAAAGAAAGATCGAAAGAAGGTGTATCGTGAAAATAACGACCATATTGTCTATGATGTTTTGACGCCAGATTTCATGAAAGCACGTATTGAACTCTTAATAATGGATTTAAATGCACAAGCTTCCACTACGGAAAGCCACTTTTCACACGACGACAAAGAAGAAATTGCTGTCGTCATGAAAGGACAAGCTTATGTTGAACTTGAAGGAACCGAATACTTACTAAACGAAGGAGATGTTGTACGCATTCCACAAAATGTTAAACATCGATTTTTAAACAAAACGGATGAACCTAATCATATTTTATTTGTATTAACCCCAGCTTTAGTTTAAATAGACCAACCCCATATTAGTATTTAAAGAGAGAGTTACTTCAAACCATAAATAGGGGCCGTTCTAAAAATCGAATAATTATCGATTTTTGGAACAGCCCCGTAAAACGGTTCAACAATCTATAGACAATTTAACTTTCAAAAGCATTTCGACTATTTTTAAATTTTGGTCTTAAACACTTCTAAATGTTAACTAAATGGTATTATTCCACAATCATGTCCTGTAGCGTTGACCATATCTATTATTACCCCCTTTTGCAGAAAACCTTAGGCAACAGGCGTACCGTTCTTAACGGGTTGTTCAGGTTGTAAAAGTACCACATCATCCTCACCTGGAATTCCACCGATTACCAAGACTTCGGACTTAAATCCTGCGATACGTCTCGGGGGAAAGTTGACTATGGCTACTACTTGATTTCCTACTAGGTGTTCGGTCTCATACCTCTGCGTAATTTGGGCTGAAGAATGTTTAATGCCTAGTTCTCCAAAATCAATTTCTAACTTAATTGCAGGCTTTCGTGCTTCTGGGAATGGTTCTGCTTTCAACACAGTGCCCACACGAATATCCAATTTTAAAAAATCCTCAATTGAAGCCAATACCATCACCTCATATTTTTACTTTATTTTTCTGTTAATCAATTTGGCCCGTTTGAGGCACTAACCTTCTGCCGTTAAAGCCCTCGATTCCTGAACATTATAAAGCTGTATAATATAATGATTTCTCTACTTTTTCAAAGATAAATTTACTGCTTCCAGAGCGTGTATATAGGTTGTATCAAATAGAGGAACCTCGGAATCACCTGGTTTTATTAATAGTCCAATTTCTGTACAGCCTAGTATAATCCCTTGGGCTCCAGATATTATTAGGTTTTGTATAGCACTTTTATAATAATCCCTTGATTCTTGATGAATCTTACCAAGGCATAATTCATCAAAAATGATTTTGTTTACACTCTCTCTTTCTTCCGTGTTAGGCACAATAACATTTATCCCCTTAGATTCGATACGTGATTTATAAAATTCCTGTTCCATCGTGTATCTGGTACCAAGCAAACCTATATTTGTTATCTCTTGTTTGTTAATTTGTTCTGCTGTAGCATCAGCGATATGCAATATGGGTATATTGATTTTTGATTGTATGATATCTACAACCTTATGCATAGTATTCGTACATATAAGAATAAATTCTGCCCCAGCTTTTTCTAGTGAGCTAGCTGCATCACCCAATTTTTCACCAGCGTTATCCCATTCACCTTTGGTCTGAAAACGTTCAATCTCTTCAAAATCAACACTGTATAATAGACATTTTGCTGAGTGTAATCCACCCAATCTTTTTTTAACTTCTTCGTTGATGATTCTGTAATATTTAGCTGATGACTCCCAACTCATTCCACCAATAAGACCAATTATTTTCACATTTGATTCCCACCTTTTATTTTCTTATATTAACGTAATATCTCCTGAAGACATCGCCAGCACTTTTACTGTGATATTATCTGGCCCGATTGCGATCGCTTATAAAGCAAACAAGTCCACGTTAATTCAAGATAGATTATATTATTTCATCAAAGTTATCGGCAAACTGTTCTTCTGAAATTACTTGTAAACCATTTCTTCTTAATAAAGCAGTTGTAACTCCATTCCCAGCAACTTTCTCCCCCAAAAACTTACCATTATAAATCGTTGAACTTCCACAGGATGGACTATACTCCTTCAGAACAACAACTGTTGCATTAACATCTTTAGCTTTTTTTAAAGTAGTATAAGCCCCTTTTATATATAGTTCCGTAACGTCTTTACCTGATTTCTCAACTACTTTGGCTTTCCCATCCAATACATCTTCCCCGTTACCACCTATTATTTCAGCAGGTTCTCTGGGGGTTGAAAAACCACCAAGCAATTCTGGACATACCGGTATTGCTTGGCCCTCTTCTATTAGTTTACTTATCCTGTGATTTAAACAATGTGTACCGTTATATCTTACCTGTAACCCTGCTAAACAAGAACTAACCAATATCATCGATAACACCTCAATTTAATATTTACAATATGGCCCGTTAACGAGAGACCCCATTAGATATTTATTAAGTTAAACTTAATTCATAATGATAAAATTGTGTATCTCGTACATATCCGTTTTTTTCATATAATTTTTGTGCAGCATAGTTATCTGGTGCTGTCTCCAAAACAACACTTTTTGCACCTGTTTTAACAGCATAATCCTTCGCCCTATGTAAAAGTAATTGTCCTATTCCTAGTTTTCGAGCTTCTAGATCAACAAACATATCATTCAGTATCCATGATTTTTTCATTGAGATTGATGAAAAAACGGGATAAAGTTGTGTGAATCCCACATACTTTTGATCATTCTTAACAACAAATATTACGGATTCTTCATTTTCCAGACGTTATTTTATGTATTTCTTAGCACCCTCTAAATCTGATGGTTTTTCATAAAACATGCGGTATGAATTAAATAAATTTGATACACCTTCTAAATCCTCAATCGTAGCTTGATATGTTTCCATTTGAAATCCCCCTATTAGTTTGTAGTTATATATTTTGTCCTTCGGTCCGCTAAACAGTATTTCTTGAAATGGCCCGTTTGTTTTATAATGAACAGGTCATTTTGAAGTTATTTTTCGACCAGTCCCCATACATTTCCAAAAGGATCAATAAGTTGGCAAATCCATACCTTATCTACTCCGAAAATTGGACCTCGGAACAGGGAACAATCATGTGATTTGAAATGTTTTATGGATTCTTTGATATCCGATACACGCCAATATGTCACTTGTCCAGCGACACCAGATGAAACCTTATCATCGCTTGGATGGATTCCAACAGTGGAGTTTGCTAAATAAAAAGCACAGTAATTTTCATTATCAAAATAGGGATTTTCACCGAGCAAATCTATAAACCATTGTTTAGCTCCCTGAACATTAGGAACAAAAAACAATACCTCTTCAACACCTAATATTCCATCCATATAATCCTCGTCTCCATCCTTATCTTTTTATTAGCCCTACTAATATTTGTTATTTGACAAAGTTTTGGCCCGTTTAAAGAACAACCCTTGTTCCTTTATTACCCCGGTTTACGGAAAAGTGGGTTAATAATTATTAGATCCACCCTTTGCTAGTTAAACTATCGCTTTTTAGTTCCATAAGCATTTTTTTATTTATTTAGCCAGTTCTCTCTTGTTAAATTCATATTAATAGAGTCAATCCATTTCCCTTCGAATTCTAGAGCGTTTTCATCAATGCTATTTGTAATAAAGCCAACTTTTTCATAAACATACTTTGCCCTTGGATTGAAGTCAAAAACATTCAGAGTGAGTTGGTTCAGTGTAGTGTTTTTAAATATATAATCAATTATAAGTCGGGTTGCTTCCGTTCCTAATCCTTGATTCCTTCCCCTAGGTCCAATAAGTATCCTAAAATTCATGCTATGATTTTCTTCATCGTATAAATTGACTACTACCTCTCCCACTAAGAAGTCCTGTAATTTGTCAATAATAGCAAGATCCAAGCGATCAGTTTGTCTATTTCTTGTAGTGTACCAATGGAGAGTTGCTTCCTTATTAAAATCCGAACTGCTTCCTGTCAGTTTTAATACTTCGGGGTCCTTTAAACATTCCTCTATAAAAGAAAAATCCTCATTCTTAAACGGTCTAAGAATAACTTTCTCTCCTGCTAATAGTGGTTTATCACCAAGATAGACCATTCCATTCACACGCCCTTCATTCTATTTAACATTTACACACTACTTTTTGAAGGAGAAATCATTGTCTTTTCCTCCCTCAAATTAACTTACCTTTACAGCTCAATTGTGTAGTAGCAATAATTCATAAAATGGCCCTATTGAGGAAGATAGACTTTATTACGAATTAGCCGAGTTTGTATAACAAGTATAACATTTCCATTTCTGGAAAGTGTATTTATTCTCCAAGAGTTATGAAGTGGTAAAGGTATTGTCACTCACTGGTATAATCTATTTCATGAGTGGTACATTTCATTGGCTGTAATCACTATGAAGGTTTTCCTCTCTCAAACGTTGAATAGGTCATTGGGGTGATGTTATGGGCAACGTTATCGAAGCAAGCATGAAAACGAGTGAAATAGCCAGCAGATTAGGGGTAGAGACCGTTACGATACGCAAGTACTGTCTTGAATTAGAGAAGCGTGGATTCGTCTTTCAGCGTAACGATGGAAAGAACAGAGATTTCACAAGTGAGGACTTAAATGCACTTTCTCAGATGAAACATTTGATCGAGGTTGCCAAGATGAGTCGGGTCGCAGCTGCTAGTGTCGTTGTTGCCGGTCACGGGCCTTCTAATGATACGGAGAATGAACCACCGTCCGTTTCCATATCGTTGGTTCAAACCGAAAGAACAGAGAATATGGACGAGGTGCAGCGTTACTTAGGTCGACAAGATGAACTTATCCGTAACGTTCAGGACGTCAATAATGCAGTGATTTCGATGAAAGAAATGATGGAAGGGTTTCAACAGCAGCTAGCGACAGTGACAGAAGAGAATCATGCCCTTAAAGACGCCAAAAGAAGCCAGTACACCACGAAGTTTCTGACTGTCCATAGACTTAAAATCAAACTTAGAGAAGAAGCTGAAGCTTTGTGGCAACTGGAGCCTGAAGAAAAACGGCTCATTAAAAGATGGTTCCGTAAATCAGAAGAAAATCAAATTGAGAAAGATCGGTTTATCCGCAACTTTGTTGATGCAAACCTTGAAAAGTCATTAAAAACTGAAATAATTGACTGAGTCTATTTAGTTTGGAGGTTGGACCTCCAAACACGTATACTCTCTTCGGTTCTTTTGATAGATATCATGAAGAAAATGAACCTTCATTTAAAGATTATGATGTGACCTAAGAACAATTCAGAGCCGTTCTTGAAATGGTGGCTTCGTGAAATTCTAATGAAAATTTTACAATTTAAAGTGGTGGTATCAGAAATTAAGTTGTCTTTATCCATTTAAAACACACTGAAGTTACTCTGAACGGTCCAGTACTAGGAAGATAATAGTGGTTGAGCGAAAGCTATAATGCAATGAAAGAGATAAGGGATTGATGTTAAATAAGCTTTTATTGAAATCACTTATTTGTAAATTCAAGACAGAAGAACGCCCCCCCCCTCAAGATGTTCTTTTTAAATGCTTGAAACTATTCCACTCTTAAAAGAAAACGGTTCTTTTCCTCGATTTTCTTTTGTAACCAAAATGTAATATAACGAAAACTTCCTAACAAAAGTAGAAATTTCCACTTTTCCACTTTCGCGGAAAACACATCTACTTAACAAAAGTAGAAATTTCCACTTTTGAAATATATAATCAATTTGTTGAATATGATGAAAACCCCAGTGCGAGTATGCATTGGGGCTTTTTTTACATTTATTTTACCAACACAAAATTCGTTTCTACTTCGCAAAGGTGGAAAAGTGGAAGTTTGCAATTTCTACCTAAATCCAACTTCCTCGCAAAAGTAGAAATCGTTAAAATTCGACAAAGTTGCTGTCCTTTACAGGCGATTTTTGAGTTTACAAGTCTATTTGTATGTGTTTAAGTTAGTAGTAATCAAGCAGTAGACAAAATAAAAAAGCCATTCCTAATTGTCTTTTGGCGGACAAGGAATGACTCAGATGGTTTTTAACAACTAAATAAGTGAGCGTCCAAGACGTCTTATCCAAATTGAATAAAAGAGCGTCCATGAGTTAGCTGGTAACTAACTTATCGTCGTTAGTCTACAACAAAATAAAAGAGCGTCTGATGAAAGATCGCTTATCTTGTTGCTATACATATAATGGAGTGCTGGTAACACACCATTATATAATTCAATGTTACGTTGATTATAGCAAGGGCAGACCTTTATTTCAATACACTTGCATTGAAATATTGCGTAAGTACTTTTTTAAGTACGCCTTTTAACGAGTTAGCTATGGACGCTCACCGACAGAGGGGAGTATAGGTCCATGGCTATTTGTGCATTTTCAGAGAAAAAATCAGAGGAAGAACTGGCTCAAATATATAATGTGTTGCTTCACGAGGGGATCACCACTTTTAAAGCAAAACAGTCGAAGGCGAGTTTACCGACTCGTGTTACAGCAGAAAAGAAAGATCGTATTCATAAAAAAGGTGCTGTCTTTGTCGTGCGTGACAAGGCTCACTTCACAGCCAACGGAGTGCGTGGCTATATCGTCACGTCAAAAGAAACCTTACTGGAAGATGCTCAAGCATTGACACACTTCACGCCAAATGTTTACCGCACATTTGGCTACACAGATGAAAACCGCAGGTATATCCGTGGCTTTGAAGAACGGAACTTACAGCAAATCAACACATTTGTCGTGGACATTGACACGAAGAAGTACACCGAAAATGAACTGCTCTTAACATGCATGGACGAGTCTATTGGGTTACCGACCCTCATTGTTGAATCAACACGGGGCTATCAGCTGTATTTTGCTTTGCAGCAGCCGTTCTTTATTTCGCCTAAAAATGATTTCCGCGGCTTAAAAGTGGCTAAGCGTATTAGTGATAATTTAAAGCAAAGCCTGCAAGCAGTAGAGGCAGATATTTTTTGCAATGACTTCGGGTTTTTCCGTTTGCCGAATGCGACAAATATCGTTTATGAAGGGCTTGATAATGTGTATGCTGTCGGATCCCTTATTGATTGGTCGATGCGCCAGGATGACAACAAAGATCGCCCATTATTTGTCCTGGCAGCAAAACGACTCGCAAGCAGTGTTTTAGAAAGTGAGTGGTTCGATGCGCTTGTCCATACCGTGAATATAAACGGAGACAAGGGAAAATTAGGACGCAACAATACGTTGTTCACGCTCGCGTTAATCGGTTATAGCGAAGGATGGGATATAGAGCGGACAGAGAACTTTTTAGACGAGTTTAACGCGCGCCTGGAAGCCCCTCTGAATGCATCCGATTTACATACGATTCTGCAGTCGGCATATTCAGGGAAATACCATGGACCGAGCAAGGAATATGTAGAGGCATTATTAGCTCTCCACGTAAAAAATGGTGAATCTTATAAGGTATCACTCGGGCATAGATGTTGGTATAAGTTCAAGAAGGCAAGAGAAGATCGTCAGCGTAGTCATTACGATGAATGGGAAGCTGATATCACTGAATACATTACCGCTCAGAAACGGACGACAGAGCCGTTTATTTGGCTTACTCAAAAAGAGATGTGCGAAGCAATCGGTATCCCTCAAAGTACGTTGAATGTATTGCTGAAAAACTCCTCAAAACTAATCAAGACTGTCACAGGAAAAGGACGTACAAGTAAAACCGGCTGGACAACTGTACAGCTGTTTATTACCTATACCCTCAATCTTTTAAGAGCGCAAAAGAATACGTATACAACTTATGTACACGAAATTATCCAAATACATGTAAATGCCCTTGAGCCAATCGCTGGCTATAATGAATTAATTCAAAAACTAAGTCTCTTAAAAGTGCTACCCGACAAGCACAGTTCTACTTTCTCATGGCTTGATAGCTCAGGATGAATGAATACTCCAGTCTGCCTTACATATTTCTGATTACGTATTCTTAAGGGATCCTGATTAGCTGATGTATTAATGATAGCTAAGTTATTGGGAAGGGTTTTCAGAAGAGCAGAGCCCACAGCGGGAGGCGTTCCACAGTCCAGCTTGCTGGGCGAGGACCTTTGGGTTTGCTTTGGAAGATTCAATTGAAAAAACTATCTATCAAAAGTAGAAATTTCTACCTCTGTTAAGTAGTTTTATTGAAGCGTTTTGGACGTTTATCAATAATAAATTTACTCAACAGCTGGAGCATTTCTTCTGTTTCTTCCACGGATAAATGATTTGCATCAAGATAATGATTAAGCAGCTTTCCTTTTTGAATTAATAAGGTGATGTGCTGCTGTTTGTTCTTGGTGTATTGTAAACGATTGAGCTCAAGTTCTAACTTATTTTTTTCGGCCATGAGTTTTTTGAGTTGCTCGTTAGTCATGAATTTTTACAGGTGTCTGATATTCATCATAAAGAGTAGAAAGCATATCAATCAATTCGTCTACTTTTTCTTTTGATAGATCTTCATGCTGAATATTTAACTTGATTAGTAATTGACGACCGATTTGTGCATTCATCTTCTCTTTTTCTTGGCGAATCTGTTCTTTCATCTCTTCAATTTTCTCAATCTTTTTACGTATCTCATTCATGTCTAACACCCCTTATATTCATATTAGAATTATAGAATAGTAGAACATAAAAGATGAAATAGTTCAAACAATAAGACAACTATGATAAAATAGATGAAAACTAAGGGCGCACTTATACACCATGTTGTCCGCTACGCTTTCAAATGGTGTCGTGCTAAAAGATTGGTCACGTTAGCACGTGAAAAATTCGCTTGCGCTCATGTAAAGTGAGGGAATACGCAATGGCTATTTATCATTTTAGTATGCAAGTAATTTCGAGAGGTAAAGGGCAGTCAGCAGTTGCCAGTGCAGCATATCGCAGTGGTGAAAAATTATATAGTGAACGCTATAACAAAGAGAATTTCTATCAGCACCGTCAGGTCATACCGGATACGATGATATTAAAACCAACACATGCGCCAGATTGGTGTGTGAATCGGGAACTTTTATGGAATGAAGTTGAAAAGATCGAAAAAGCAAAGAATGCACAATTAGCTCGTGAGTTTACAGTGGCGCTTCCTATTGAATTATCGAACCAACAGCAAAAAAAGTTGTTAAAGCACTTTGTCCAAGAAGTGTTTGTCGATGAAGGAATGGTAGCAGATATCGCAATTCATCGGGATGATGATAAGAATCCCCATGCGCATGTGATGTTAACGATGCGTCCATTTTTAGAAGATGGCAGTTGGGGAGCCAAGTCGAAAAAAAAATATATTTTAGATGAAGATGGAGAGTCTTTATATACTGCGAGTGGAGCGAAGAAATCTCGGAAAATTGATATGAATGACTGGAATAAAAGAGAGAAAATACAAGAGTGGCGTCAGGCATGGGCACTCTATGCGAATCAGCATTTGGCACTTGCGGGTGTGGCTGTTGAAATTACAGAGAAATCCCATGCAGAGTTAGGCTTAAAACAAGAGCCGATGATTCATGAAGGTTATGTGGCCCGTAAAATGGAACAGGAGGGACGTTCTTCAGATCGCGTAGAAATAAATCGACAAGTGAAAGCACGTAATGAAAAAGTTGTTTTTCTGCTAGAGGTAGATGAGAAATTGACAAATCTAGAAAATCATCAGCTGATTTTACAAGCTTTATCTCCAGCGGAAAAACATGAACTTGGCCAATTATCTAAAGTGCTAAAAATGTATGTGAAACCTGAGTCATTGGCTGATAAAAGAAGGATGCTTTATTTATGGAATGTTAAGCTGCAGGTTCAAGTAGATCTCGGATTATTCAAAGAGCCCAGCTATAAAGGATATCAGGCGCAGGAGGAAGCTTTCCAGCGTGCTGAGGAGCTTTTTAATCGTGAGGCAGACCGATTGGTTGTGAAGTATTATCCAACGCTAGAAACGAGTCAGTGGACGTCTTATGAGAAGCGAGCACTAGTCAATGAAACTGCGCGTCTGGATCGGACTTTAGATGAGCTAGAAATTAAGGATACATTGATGCAGGCGCGTGAGGATGAAGTAGTGGAACAAGTCCAGTTGATATTAAAACAACCGATTACGACTGTTTTAGAAGCACAGGATCGCTTACAAGCTGTGCAAACGCGAGCGGCAACCTTTATGCAACAGCAGGGTGTATCGCTTCAACAGAAAGCATCTATGGACCGGCTATCTCCTGCTGAAAAAAACAACTTTGAAAGTATGTTGAAGGAAATCAAAAGATTGCAACTGGCATTGCGTTTATTTGGGTCTTATTATGACGAGCGCATTCATTTACGGATGCCTAGTTTGGATGTATCGGATAAATCGTTAGTAGAGCGTGAGTGGCTGATGACGGCAATGGATTATTACGGAGAAGCTTTTACAAAAGAACGATTGGCCAATTTTCCAAGTGAGCCACCGCAGAAATACAAGGAAGAGCAATTAGTAGCTGTACCTGATTATTTAAAAGCGAAACGAGCATATGATGTAGCTGTTTTACGGGGAGAGCAGGCGTCTGCTCAGGAGTTGTTGCGAGTACAGAAAGGAATGAATCCAGTATTAGTAAAGGATTTGGCACACCCACGTTATCAGGCTTTTGTGTTAAGTGATTGTGTCGCAGAAGATATCTTGCCCGAAAAGAACGCGAATGCTTTTTTAGCAGCTGTAGAAGTACCAACAGAGCAAGGAACTGTTTTTTACAATGACACGTTCGGAGGCAAACAAATGAACGTCAACAGTTCCCAAACGTTATTTGAGCAGTTCTTTAAAGGAAAAGCAATAGATCGGATATTGGATGAGTTGGAGTATGACGAATTTGAAAAATTGAAGGCGCAGCAGAAACAAATGAAACAACAGAAGGGGATGAATCAAAAAAGGCGATCGTAAATAACGATGGAATATTTCGGATTTTATTAAGGTTATTCGGAGTGTAAAATGTTATCATGAAATGAGAAATAATGGATGTACCGCAAACGGGCCAGATTAACGAAAAGGAGGAGTTCGATTATGCTTATTCTTACAGTAATTATAATAGCCTCTTTTCTAACGCTAGTAGCTTTATTATTTACCACGAGCGATATGGATAAAGTTTAGAATCGGGGGCGTTTGCGTGATAAGGACAATGCATCAAACGGGCCATTTTGTAACAAAGAATATTAGCGGATTACCTTAGTAGATGGGGGAAGAGTATGAATTTAAAAGTGGATTATAGGGATCTTATAAAACTTAGGCCAATAACTGAAGAGGATTATGGTTACGTTTTAAAATGGAGTAAGAACGAGAAATTTTGTTTAGCAAACGACTGGGAAATAAACAGAAACGAGGAAGAATTATATAAATGGTGGTTGTATTGTGTAAATGATTTACCAGAAAACTTAATTCGTATGGGAATTGAAATGGAAAATAAGTTAATCGGATATGCAGACCTAGTCCGTGTATTGGGAAATAAGGCTGAATTAGGAATTTCAATTGGTGAAAGTACTTTGTGGGGCCAAGGAATAGGGTTTGAATCCAGTATTCTCATGATGGACTATGCTTCTTCAGATTTAGGTATTACAACTTTTAGTGCTGAAACTCACGACACGAATATTCGAGCAAAAAAGATGTTGGACAGAATGGGATTTAAGGAAGTTAGTAGAATTGGTGTTGAGGAATATTTAGGCATTGAAACCAAATTAATACAATACATATTATCTTCATAAAGAAATCTTTTTTTTGTAGAATCATTTTTCAATTATCGGGTGCTTTAATTCAATATCAATCTACCGCAATCGGGTGCGTTTACTTGATAAGCAAATGCCCCAATACCGCAATAGGGCCAAATGAAAGACAATGTATAAACGGGGTGAATAGTTTGGGTATCGGAATGATACTGTTAGGTATTGTAACTTTTTTTATAGGTTTTCTTACACCTATTAATGACTTTTACACTTTACCAATTGCTCTAATTCTTATTGTGTTTGGAATTGTACGTTTGATAAATAGAAAAAAATGATTTTTTCTTCGTTCCTACAAATGCTAATGTTTATCGAATAGCTTGTAGATGATGATTCAACAAATGGGTGCGATTACAAAATAGGAATTGCCCTCGATCTACATAAGGACCAAATAGGGAAATGATTAAGTGATTGACTGGAGGGAAAATTAATGAAAAGAGTTTGTAGTCAATGCCAAAATGAAATGATAGACGATTGTAAAGTGAATGTTGAAGGTGGAATGTATGGAATTAAAATCAGTCAAAAGGGCAAAGGGATTTTCAATAGTGTTTCTGCAAAACCTAAAGCAGCTGTATGTCCAAACTGCGGTTATATAGCTTTCTATATAGATGAATTTAGAGAGTTTGATAAGTAATACATGTTCCCAATTCGGGGGCTTTAGCTGAAGAAAGTTTTGCAGGAATCGGGCCATTTTCTGGATGAGTTCAAGGAGGGGATAACGTGAGTCATTACTATAACAGTTATTTAAATGTGCTTAAGAGAGAATTTATGCTTGTCATAATTGCAGCGGTTTTGTTGGTTGTAACCTTTTTTATTTGGGCTGGTGTTCCAGTATTTATAATTGGTAGTGCTGTGGCAAGTCTAACAACTAGTCAATTCCTTGTTAATTTATGTATTTCATTATCAGTAGCTATAATCTTTTCTTTATACTTTTTACCAATCAATTTAAAAGTTGCACAAGATATAGCAGTTACAAAAAAACGCAGTTCATATAATTCATTCATACGAATAGAAATTATGTGGATATTAGTTATTACAGCGATTTTACAAATAATTTCAAGTCTTATTCTTCAATGATTGGGTGCGTTTGCTTGATAAGCAAATGCACCAATACCGCAATAGGGCCAGATTATTAAGTTATGGGAGGGTATTTTTTGAATACAATAGTGTTATTTACAGTGCTTGTTTCTCTGCTAGTTTCCACTATAACTTGTATATGGATATTTAAATTAAAAAGTAATAAATGGCTGAGTGTTCTAACAGCATTGGCTGTAAATGCTGTGATTTTACTAATAGCGACTGTCCTTTTTTATAAATTAGATGTACAAGCATTTCATAAACAAACAGATGGCGTCTTTAGCAGTTTGGGAATACTAGTATTTGCGTTTTTTATTCCAGTGCTAACACTATTGAATTTCTACACTTTAGAATTTATAAGATACCAACGCACAAAAGCATCTTACTAACGCATCTTACTAACGCTAATGAGTTATGAAATTCCATTAACGGGGGCGTTTGCGTGATAAGGACAATGCATCAAACGGGCCATTATACGGAATCATTACTTAAACTAACTGGAAGGTTAGTCGAACAACAACAACAACATGTAACAAGTTCATATTCAACTAACGAGGGAAATAAAGTGTGAAAAAGGAGAAAGTAAATGTCAGTTCATTCTGAATCAAGGGAAAATGACAAGATTGTCATAATAGAATCTTTTACAGGTTGTAGAGATGGTATTGAATTCAGTTGGGAAGAAGCAAGAGATTTTAAGATAGGTGAATTTGTTTATTATTTGGATGGTTTTAAAGACCCGGATTCTATATTTTCACAAGACCATCTTTCTTGGATGATACGTTTTAAAACTGGTGATGGACAAGAATATACGGCTAATCAACTTTACTTTGTTACCAATGGGGTTTGGTGCAATTTAGAGTACTTTTTTAAGAATCATTTTCGCCTGGAGTAAGGTTTGTATTATTCAACTAACGGGTGCGTTTGTGGGTGCGAAATGTTCCTAACTCAAATGAAATGTGGTCACACAATTTCGGTAAAGGTTAGGCAGTTTTAGGTTCCCTAAAACTGAAGGATTATATTGAGAAGTCGAATGAGGGGGTAACGCTCTGAAAGGCTTCCCCTGCGTCGAGTAGCACGCTGATTAGTAAGAAAAAGCGTGTTATAAGCTCGGCTAATAGGCGTGAGAATTTACCGTAACAGTTTGGCTGACGAAAGCCTACCCGATGGGGTGGTGTAAATCATGATGCTTGGGTTGAACAGATATGGTGAGAATGCAATGTAAATACAACACATACTGTATTGCTGGCGAACCTCTGAATGTACGGGTCTAGACGCACATTTTATAGAAATGTAATTACTACCATATGTAGGGTTAGCTTTGGATGAGTAAGAATCCGCAATATAAAAATCCAACTTGTGTTACAGGCACATGCAATGCTAACAGGCTCATAGGAGGCACCTAAGTTTGTTCCATAATAGATATAATTCAACGTTGTAAGCTGATAACGTGGAGGGCTTACTCCCAGTGAAGCGGTGAAAAGGAAAATAGTCGTGAGACTAGCGACTATATAACTTTTCTTCATATCAGTGAAAGTGGTGGCACAGTACCGTCGAAGCGTGTAATGAACGTGGAGGGATAGCCACTAGACTAATGAAAGATTCATTCAACCATGCAAGACAGTTCTTATACGATTAATAAGGTTCTTGTAAGACTAATAGAGGTTCAGCTCCAAAGGAGCCACCGACTTGTTAAAACGTAAGAAACTGAGGCACCACGAGTATTATGATATGCAATATCATTTTGATTCTTTATATGCTAAAAGTGCTGATGGTCAAAATTTTTATGGATTACTCGATTTAATGCAATCTGATGAAAACATTCGATTAGCTTATCGTAATATTAAACGAAATACTGGCAGTACAACGGCTGGATATGATGAACTAACGATTGAAGATATAAGTCAATTATCCGTTATCGAAGTTGTATCGACGATACAACGTATGTTTAGGCGTTATACACCCAAAGCTGTTAGACGGGTATTTATCCCGAAGGCAAACGGGAAAACACGTCCTTTAGGAATTCCGACTATTTGGGACAGATTGTTCCAACAGTGTATTCTTCAAGTCCTCGAACCTATCTGTGAAGCAAAGTTTTATAAACACAGTTATGGTTTTAGACCCAATCGTAGTACGCATCACGCTAAAGCCAGGTTCGAAACCCTGATTAATCGGGCGTGTTTATATCACTGTGTAGACGTTGATATTAAAGGGTTCTTCGACAATGTAAATCATGCCAAACTATTAAAACAAATGTGGGCGCTTGGTATTCGTGATAAGGCATTACTTTCTATAATTTCACGCCTTTTGAAAGCTGAAATTATAGGAGAAGGATTCCCAACCAAAGGCACCCCACAAGGGGGGATATTATCACCTCTGTTATCTAACATTGTATTAAATGAACTAGATTGGTGGGTTAGTCATCAATGGGAAAGCTTTGAAACTCGAATGCCGTATCAATCATATGCTGGCAGATACAATGCATTGAAAAAATCGAATCTGAAACACTGCTATATTGTGAGATACGCTGATGACTTCAAAATTCTTTGTCGTACTCGCTCGCAAGCGATAAAAATGCATTATGCAGTGAAGGATTTTCTTCAAACAAGGCTTCACCTTGAAATTAGTAAGGAAAAATCTAAAGTGGTCAACTTAAAGAAAAACTCATCAGAGTTTTTAGGGTTTCGTATTAAGGCACATCGGAAGCGGACGAATAAAAGAACGCTGTATGTTGCCCGATCCCATATGACCAAAAAGTCACTCGATAATGCACAGATAAAGCTTAAACAAGCAATTAAGGTAATTCGGAAACATCAATCACCTGAAAATGTTTGGCGATTCAATACGGTAATAATGGGAATACAGAATTATTATTCCGCAGCATCTCACATTACAAAAGACTTAAATGAGCTGAGCGGTCGTCTTAATAAAGCATTATTCAATCGTTTAAACGAAATGAGAAAAGAAGCAACGTTTCAGGAACTCACAAAAACCTTACAGAAACGGTATAAGGGGTACGAATGTAAACTTTATAAAATAAAAGGAATGGTCATTGTTCCCGTTCATGCCCAACGTTGTAAAGTGAATCTTAATTTCTCTCAATCAATCTGTAACTACACTACCGTAGGTAGAAATAAAATCCATCAAAGTTTGGGAGCTATTAATAAACAAGTGCTCGCTTATGTGATGAAGCAATATATACCAAGTCGTTCCATTGAATATAATGACAATCGGATTAGCAGATTTATTGCACAATACGGAAAATGTGCTGTTACAGGTTTTGAATTAGGTCGGAACGACTTCCACTGTCATCATAAAATACCGTTTCATCTAACACAAGATGATTCATATGGGAATTTAATGATGGTACACGAACCTGTTCATCGTCTGATTCACATGAGAAATCTAGAGAAAATACAAGTCCTTTTAAACGTTCTTAAGTTAAACGCAAAACAACTTAAAAAGGTCAATGAATTGCGTGAGCAATGCCTGAACGAAGCAATCTGATTCTACATTTCATCTTGCATATACATAAAAATAGTGAATGAATTGGATTAGTTGGAACGCCGTATGCGATGAAAGTCGCACGTACGGTGTGAAGTGGGGGAAAAGCTAGCGATAACTTCAAAGGCTTACCTATCGCTATCACAAATTTTATGCCGTTAACGGGCCATTTGATTGTGAAGGATTATACTGAAGTTAACGGTACAGAATGGTTTTGATTGAGTGGAAAAGTAAATGGATAAGGTAAAACTCTATTTAAAATATCGGAAAAAATCTTACTTTTTAAAAGCAATACTTTTTATTTTACTTTTTTTTATACTTATCTTAGTATTTGGACCTCCGAAGTATTATGTTGTGCCTATTTTATATATGATAACAATTTTCGGTATTCCTGAATTTGTAGAATATAAACGTTGGAAAAAAGATAAGTATTGAATTTAGCGTGATAAGGACAATGCATCAATCGGTCCAAATACTTGAATCAAAACTGGAGGAAAAAATGTATAAACAAACACTGTGTTTTGTTCGAAGAAATGATGAATTACTAATGTTGAATCGGGAAAATAAACCAACACAAGGACTTTGGAATGGTGTCGGTGGGAAGATAGATGAAAACGAAACACCCATGGAATGTATAATTCGTGAGGTGAAAGAAGAAACAAACATTGATATTAGTACCTATGAAGTAATTGACAAAGGGGTTATTTCGTGGGAAGTGGATGATTCTTATGTTGGTGGGCTATATGTTTATTTGGTTGATATTGAAGACAATTATAATTATCAAACACCTAAGAAAACCGATGAGGGGATTCTTGATTGGAAAAAAATAACTTGGCTATTGAGAGATGTGAATTTCGGTGTAGGAGAAATGATTCCTCACTATTTACCAAACATTTTAAATGGCGAAGATTATTGTAATCATTTTTGCGTGATTAGGAACAAAAAATTAATTAGTTATGAAATGCAAAGGTTGGAATTGATTGATTTAAAATGAGATTATTATTTACCGCTATCGGGGGCAATTCATGAAGAAGAATTTTTCTTTTTTTCAGCATTAGATAATTTAATACCAGAAGAAAAATCTCGGAAAAATAACTGGTATAAACTTAAAGATGAGAGGGTGAATTCATGGTGGATGAAATAATTGGTTATGTAGTAGTTGTATTTTTAATTACGGGCTTCACATATGGTTTTGTTAGACAAATGCAACATACTTTGACTATCCGAAAAGCTAATAAAACAGCGGTATCAAATTACAAAAGGACGTTATTCGGAAATTATATAACGTGTTTAGCATTTGGGGGTTTTCTAATTTCTTATATGTTAAATGTTTTAGTTGCGATGCGAATTATCCAGTCAAATATGCTTACAAGTAATAACACTAGTTTTAGTTGTTTTGTATTCTTAGTGGTTCTTTTAATCGCTAAATTCGGAGTTATCCCTAAAGGTCGTAAGCGAATGACCTATTTAAATCAATAACAGGTTGTTTTATAAGCGATTTCGTTTATATTGCAAATGGGCAATTTAAATTAAGAGAAGTGATATTTTGCCAAGAACAGCCATGGGTAAAGTTTCTTTAGCAATGCTAATATTCTTTGTGATTCAAGTAATTTCACTAGTTGTTCTGTACTTTACAGGTGGTTTCCTCGTTATACTTGTACTTCTGTATTCAACGATAATAACAGCACCTATATTTTTTGTTTTTGGCTTAATAGGACTTGTAAAAGAAAAAGGAAATAAGAAAATCATACCGTAAGTTGTACTTGTTCTAGGTGTAATCGAACTTACATTTTACTTGATCACAGTTTTTGGATATCAGTTCGGTGGGTAACTGAGCCAGTTCGTTAATCTGTGGGGGCGTTTTCCACACAAGTAATCGCCCCAATATCGCAAACGGGCCATTTAGTTAAACAAAAAGCCATAAAAATGGGGGATTAAATGTACATTGGGTCTATCGGTTTTTTTTTTATTTTTCTTATGTCAACGACCACGGGACTACTTTTTATGTTTAAGCTAAGAAAGAAAAATGAATATAACGTTGTTACTGGAACTATTTTTTTGGGGATTGGAATCTTTTCTTTAATAGTCTGCATTCCTTTTTTTGAATGGTAGATAAGGACATTATTCCTGAAAGAAGAATGAAACTTACCATTTGATGCAAATAGGTGGTAATAGTACCCAAGCAACTACAATGAAGAGGTTTATTTATCAAAATGTGACCTCTACTTCAACACTCTGGGGGCGTTTGCAGAACAAAAGTTACTTGGAGATGCTTAGTTTCGAAAGAAATTTTTAACTTAAACCTCATCGTTATAATTTAAAAAGTATGATCACTATCAATAAGGTATAGAACTTTTCCAATATGCGGTACAATAATAGAAATACTCTACTTGTATACTTGGGAGGTTACTCATTTGTTTGAAGTTATTAATAAAAAGAAGGCACAATTAGATGCTGCTCGTCCCTTGCCTAAATATACATTGAAAAGTTTACGGGAAAAGTTATTTCTAGAATGGACCTATAATTCGAATGCGATTGAAGGAAACACCTTAACCATGAACGAAACGAAAGTGGTACTTGAAGGAATTACAATCGGTGGTAAGACACTGAGAGAACATTTGGAGGTTATCAATCATCGGGATGCCATTAGTTATGTTGAAGAAATTGTCCAAATGAACGAATCTCTTTCTGAATGGCAAATAAAAAATTTACATCGGTTAGTACTTAAAGGAATTCATGAAGAGTATGCGGGTGTTTACCGTAAAGAACAAGTCTTTATTTCGGGTGCCACACATATACCACCAGCGCATTATCTGATCCAAGAAAGAATGGAACAAATGATGAATTGGTATCGAAACGAAGGAATTCACCTTCATCCTGTTGAGCGTGGCGCGATGTTACATGCTATTTTTGTTGGCATCCATCCTTTTATAGATGGAAATGGACGAACTTCTAGACTTTTGCTGAATTTAGAAGTAATGAAAGATGGATTTCCTCCTGTCATTATTAAGGTGGAAAATCGATTGGCCTATTATGAAGCTCTTGACAAAGCACATACGACAGAAGATTATAGCGATTTTATAGCATTAGTAGAACGTGAAGTAGAAGACTCTCTTGACTTATATCTAAGTACAATTAGTTAAAAAGCATCTCTATGAGGTGCTTTTTTGCAACCAATAGTTGTGCTTCAATCCGGCCGCATCTTTCAATTTCTAGATAGGAGGTTAAAAGATGACACTTCAATGGAAAAGAGAAAGTATTATATTTGATAGCTTGTATGAAGCAGATGTTTGGGCCGATTCACTAGGAAATGAAATGTATGCAAGATTATATGATGGTTATGACACACCGGATTATAAAATAGCTTATTCCTTGGCTTTTAGAATTGCCGAGATGAAGGAATTCAGAGTCTTCACAAGAAGGACAATAGGTAATGATTATAGATTTAAAGTTTGGGTGGTACCTTTTTAGTGCAGAACTAATTTTAAATTCAAACTAACGGGTGCGATTCTTGAAGAAGAATTTGCACCCTTTTTCAGTAATCGAACCGGAATAGCGAATAGTTGAATAAAGAGTTAGCTACTGAGAACACTAAAATAAAATGAGGTGTTCTCTTATGAAAAAGGTTCTGATCTTAATCATTTCTATTTCTCTTTTTGCTGTTTTAACTAAGGCTAACGCAATGATTAATGAATATGACGAAATTGCTAAGTCAAATAACGGGGCTGTTACCATTGATGCGAAAAAGATAAATGGGTTATATACAGATTTTAAAATTAACTTTCAGGGTGCGACCCTTTCAAAACCTTACTGGTGGAACACTACAAACCCAGCTTGGTCTCCCGAGATTATCTATAAGGATATCAATCGGGATGGAAAGAATGAATTGGTTATAATTTTGACTATAGGCACAGGTACTGGGATTTTAGAGCGTGAAGCACACGTTTTCCATATAGAACGGAAATCACTTGGTAAAACGTCGGCTTTGGTACCAGTTGAGGTGCTTGTTGATAATCCAATGGCGATATTATTAAAAAACGTAAAAACCGAGTTAACACATAACAAAGCAAGTGTTAGTATCAACGATAAAAAATGTGAAATTGAAATCAAACCTTTTGGTATTGAACAAAAACATTTATTTAGTGATATATATTTTGGTAATTTGATCGACTTTGAAATAAAAGAGAACCAACTTATCGCAAAAATAGGCGGTCAAATTTCTCCGGCGGGAGGATATTTAGGAGATATTCAAATAACCTATGTATTTAAAGATAAAATGTATCAAGCAAAATCAATTGAGTTTAAGCCTATTTCTGGCGTGGAATGTCATTAAGCAATCGGGTGCGTTTTCGGGTGCGAAATGTTCCTAACTCAAATGAAATGTGGTCACACAATTTCGGTAAAGGTTAGGCAGTTTTAGGTTCCCTAAAACTGAAGGATTATATTGAGAAGTCGAATGAGGGGGTAACGCTCTGAAAGGCTTCCCCTGCGTCGAGTAGCACGCTGATTAGTAAGAAAAAGCGTGTTATAAGCTCGGCTAATAGGCGTGAGAATTTACCGTAACAGTTTGGCTGACGAAAGCCTACCCGATGGGGTGGTGTAAATCATGATGCTTGGGTTGAACAGATATGGTGAGAATGCAATGTAAATACAACACATACTGTATTGCTGGCGAACCTCTGAATGTACGGGTCTAGACGCACATTTTATAGAAATGTAATTACTACCATATGTAGGGTTAGCTTTGGATGAGTAAGAATCCGCAATATAAAAATCCAACTTGTGTTACAGGCACATGCAATGCTAACAGGCTCATAGGAGGCACCTAAGTTTGTTCCATAATAGATATAATTCAACGTTGTAAGCTGATAACGTGGAGGGCTTACTCCCAGTGAAGCGGTGAAAAGGAAAATAGTCGTGAGACTAGCGACTATATAACTTTTCTTCATATCAGTGAAAGTGGTGGCACAGTACCGTCGAAGCGTGTAATGAACGTGGAGGGATAGCCACTAGACTAATGAAAGATTCATTCAACCATGCAAGACAGTTCTTATACGATTAATAAGGTTCTTGTAAGACTAATAGAGGTTCAGCTCCAAAGGAGCCACCGACTTGTTAAAACGTAAGAAACTGAGGCACCACGAGTATTATGATATGCAATATCATTTTGATTCTTTATATGCTAAAAGTGCTGATGGTCAAAATTTTTATGGATTACTCGATTTAATGCAATCTGATGAAAACATTCGATTAGCTTATCGTAATATTAAACGAAATACTGGCAGTACAACGGCTGGATATGATGAACTAACGATTGAAGATATAAGTCAATTATCCGTTATCGAAGTTGTATCGACGATACAACGTATGTTTAGGCGTTATACACCCAAAGCTGTTAGACGGGTATTTATCCCGAAGGCAAACGGGAAAACACGTCCTTTAGGAATTCCGACTATTTGGGACAGATTGTTCCAACAGTGTATTCTTCAAGTCCTCGAACCTATCTGTGAAGCAAAGTTTTATAAACACAGTTATGGTTTTAGACCCAATCGTAGTACGCATCACGCTAAAGCCAGGTTCGAAACCCTGATTAATCGGGCGTGTTTATATCACTGTGTAGACGTTGATATTAAAGGGTTCTTCGACAATGTAAATCATGCCAAACTATTAAAACAAATGTGGGCGCTTGGTATTCGTGATAAGGCATTACTTTCTATAATTTCACGCCTTTTGAAAGCTGAAATTATAGGAGAAGGATTCCCAACCAAAGGCACCCCACAAGGGGGGATATTATCACCTCTGTTATCTAACATTGTATTAAATGAACTAGATTGGTGGGTTAGTCATCAATGGGAAAGCTTTGAAACTCGAATGCCGTATCAATCATATGCTGGCAGATACAATGCATTGAAAAAATCGAATCTGAAACACTGCTATATTGTGAGATACGCTGATGACTTCAAAATTCTTTGTCGTACTCGCTCGCAAGCGATAAAAATGCATTATGCAGTGAAGGATTTTCTTCAAACAAGGCTTCACCTTGAAATTAGTAAGGAAAAATCTAAAGTGGTCAACTTAAAGAAAAACTCATCAGAGTTTTTAGGGTTTCGTATTAAGGCACATCGGAAGCGGACGAATAAAAGAACGCTGTATGTTGCCCGATCCCATATGACCAAAAAGTCACTCGATAATGCACAGATAAAGCTTAAACAAGCAATTAAGGTAATTCGGAAACATCAATCACCTGAAAATGTTTGGCGATTCAATACGGTAATAATGGGAATACAGAATTATTATTCCGCAGCATCTCACATTACAAAAGACTTAAATGAGCTGAGCGGTCGTCTTAATAAAGCATTATTCAATCGTTTAAACGAAATGAGAAAAGAAGCAACGTTTCAGGAACTCACAAAAACCTTACAGAAACGGTATAAGGGGTACGAATGTAAACTTTATAAAATAAAAGGAATGGTCATTGTTCCCGTTCATGCCCAACGTTGTAAAGTGAATCTTAATTTCTCTCAATCAATCTGTAACTACACTACCGTAGGTAGAAATAAAATCCATCAAAGTTTGGGAGCTATTAATAAACAAGTGCTCGCTTATGTGATGAAGCAATATATACCAAGTCGTTCCATTGAATATAATGACAATCGGATTAGCAGATTTATTGCACAATACGGAAAATGTGCTGTTACAGGTTTTGAATTAGGTCGGAACGACTTCCACTGTCATCATAAAATACCGTTTCATCTAACACAAGATGATTCATATGGGAATTTAATGATGGTACACGAACCTGTTCATCGTCTGATTCACATGAGAAATCTAGAGAAAATACAAGTCCTTTTAAACGTTCTTAAGTTAAACGCAAAACAACTTAAAAAGGTCAATGAATTGCGTGAGCAATGCCTGAACGAAGCAATCTGATTCTACATTTCATCTTGCATATACATAAAAATAGTGAATGAATTGGATTAGTTGGAACGCCGTATGCGATGAAAGTCGCACGTACGGTGTGAAGTGGGGGAAAAGCTAGCGATAACTTCAAAGGCTTACCTATCGCTATAACACTCCAAAGGTCAACTTCTCAATTTTTTGTTGAGAAGTTGACCTTTTTTCATCTCGTCTTCTATTAGTTATAACTAATGAACCATAAAATAACATTTCAAATTTATTGCAATCATAACAAGAATATGTATTTAATTAAAATATGGTAATATTTAGACAATTTTTATCTTATAGAGCAGGGAAACATTGTATACTACATAAAAGTAGGTGATACGTTTAATGATAGAACGATGGTTGAGTAGTAATCCGCCTATTCAGATTGAGCATGATGGGCATTTGGTGTGCTGTGGAGAGAAAAGTGGGCAATCAATTGAGTCTGTTCGACAAGCACGTATCCAGGAAGAAGTAGAGGCGCAGATTGAGGTAAAACCATTAAAATTGCGCCAACACTTTCTGCAGCAAGGAAATTTTCAAGATGCTGAGAAGATGGAGCAAGTAGATGGAACGGTTTTTCAAGGAAAGCATGGTCGCTTGCTTGCTGAAGTGAATTTTGCAGGTACGAGTTTTTTAGAAGGATTTCTTAGCGTGTACGGCATGGAGTTGGATCAAGCCGTGAAGCGTTACGAGGAGAAGTTGCAGTTGTTTGAAGTGGAGCAGCAAGAGAAGAAACAGAAAGCCATCTTTATCGGACGCGTCAGGAAAGGCAACCTCGAACAGCTTTCAGAAGGATTTCCAACCGTTCAAGAGGCGAAAAGAAAGTTATCGAATATGCAACAACAAAAGGAAATTGTCCCCCAACAATTCGTAGTAATGAAGCGAGAGGAATAGTAGAGAGATAAATGAATAGTGAAAGTAGGTTTGTGTATGACAAAACAACACGTAAAAATGCGCTTCGCATTTGGCTCAGCTTTGGCTCTGGTGATTTGTTTAGCAGTTACACCCGAAATCGTTTTTGCCTCAGCTGGACAAGTCCAAGCTAAGCTCACAAATGCAGCCAATGTCGTGAAAGGCATTTTGACAGCGCTTGTGGTTTTAGTCGGGATTTGTGCAGCTTTATTTATTATCATCAAGCGTATGCCTTCCGCAGATGATCCGCACGAGAAAAATGAAGTGTTCAAAAGTGTCGGTCGTGTTTGTGCGCTGGTTGGGTTGGCAGCAGCCGTCATATGGCTACTACCATGGGTATATTCATTGTTCACATAAGTAGAAGTAATAAAAAACTACTTAACAAAAGTAGAATTTTCTACTTTTGAAAGGTGTGTATCTGTATGAATGAACAGAAAGGAAAGAAGTTCGTTTTTCCGGAAAACGTCGAGTCGGGCTATGGCATATTTCTTGGAATCACATTACGAGAGCTTGCCATTTACCTATTGCCTCCGACAGTGATTGGATTCATCGTTCTTGCGCTACCCCCTCATAATGTGTGGCTCATGCTTTTCAAGTTGATGCTTATTTTAATTGCACTCATTGTAATTTTGGCATTTCTCTCCTCTCGCCCGATTCGCTATCGACAAAACATTCGGTTTCAGGCTTATTTGAAATTACGAACGAATTATAAACAGAGACAAAAGCTCTTTTACACGAGAAAGAAGAAGGAGCGTTTATTTAGATGAGGTGGTGAGGTGTTTGTGGGAGAAATTATTTGGTGTTCCTAAAAAGAAAGCGTCCATTGAAGCCTATGTGTTCGAAGATGAACCAAGGATGCTTCGAAACGGGAAACAAAGTCTGCAAGAGATGTCGTTAATTGAGGCGCAATACAATGATTTTTTCGTGACGAAGCAAGGTTATTTAGTGGCACTCATTCAAGCAGGTGGCATCAATTTGGATTTGCTGACCGTTACCGAACAGGAAGATGTTTTTGATGAATTCAATGCATTTCTGATGTCTACACTCGGTGAAAATAGCGGAGAGATTCAGCAGTACTTAGATATTACGATGCCCGTTGATTTTAGTGAATACGTATTGTTTTGGCAACATCGTTATTTACAAGTGCAGCAGGAGGAACCGGATAACAAGGCCAAGCTTTCGCTCATTGCGAGCTATGTTGATACGTTTTCAACCATCGCCTCCTCACAGGAAATGACCACGAAACGGCACATTGTGGTACTACATGAAAAAATACCAAAAAAGCATCTTGCGTCCTTAGAGCAAACGGCGATTGAACTAGAGGAGAAAGTGACGCTATTCATCCGTCAGCTTGAAAATACATTAAGCACCTACGATATGACAGCTCGCCAATTGACCGCGAAGGAATGTCGGGATGTTTTGCAACATTTAGTCAACTTTTCAAACCATTAGGGGAGGGGAAGCGATGCTTAGACGCAAGCAACCAGTGCAAATGAGTCGTGAATTGGGTTTGGATGAGGTATTGGATGGATCAAGTTTAGATATGATTTACCCTTTTTCTTGGGAGGAATATGCTGATCATATTGAATCAGGGGATAACTTTATCCGTGTCATTGCCATTATTGATTATCCCAATAGCCGTTATGGCAATTGGCTTTCTGAATTGAAGCGGAAGAAAGGCAACATTACGATTGTTCAATTTTTAGAGTCATCGAATGCGAATAAAATGGTGGATCATTACAATAAAACAATTAAAAATAAGCAGGCCGAAGCGTTGAAAACATTTGATCCTTTGAAAAAGCGTCAACTTGAAAAACAGGTGGAGGCAGCCGAGCATCAGCTGATGAAATTTCTTGAAAACGAATCAATCTATATTTATCAGTATACCTATATTTATTTGCAAGCGAATTCGTTAGAGGCACTTAATGCACTCAGTGATTCCGTTCAAAACACACTGACGAAGTTGCAGTTAAAAGCAATGACTCCATTTAAGGCGATGTACCAGACGTTTTGGAGTGCCATGCCGATTTTAGAGAATCTGCTTGGTGATTACACGTATAAGCAATCCAATACGGAGGCAGCGAGCAGTATGTTTCCGTTCGATGATGCGGAAATCTTAACGATTAACCCACGCAGTGATGTAGAGGGCGTCAATAAAGACACAGGGAGTTTAATTGCAATTGATTATTTGGACCGCAAAAATACGTTGAATCAAAACATGGTTGTGATCGGCACAAGTGGGGTCGGGAAAACAACGTATATGGTGCAGAAGATTTTACGTTATTTTGCCCGTGGCGTGAAAGTGTTTATTATCGATCCTGAAAATGAATATACGAGCATAGTCGAGCACTTAGGGGGCACGGTCGTTCACCTAAGTAGTAATTCAACGACAAAAATCAATCCGCTCGAAGTGTACTCCGAGCATGTAGCAGATGAAACGACGGCTGACATGGAAATGATTTTAAAGGATAAGATCCAGCGATTACTTGGCTTCTTTCAAGTGTTGAAGCAAGACATCACTCAAGTAGAGAAAGCCGTGTTGGATGCAACACTACGGCAAGTGTATAACGATGCGGGGGTCCATGACTTTCCTAATTTTCGTGACGTGCCAAGTACGTCCTATCCCATCTTGTCAGATGTCTATGAGGCACTTTCCCAGTTAAAAGAGACAGATGCAGATCGTTACGGTCGTATTGAGGATTTCCATTATATTTTGGAAAGCTACGTCAACGGCAGTAAAACGATTTTCAACGGACACACGAATATTAACTTACAAAGTGATCTTCTGTCCTTTGATTTAAAGCCCTTACAAAACGAAGCAGAAGTGCAAGGGGCTGCCTATTTAAATACGTTTAGTTATTTATGGGACAACATTACGGAAAATACGGAGGAGAATGTGAAGCTGTTCGTGGATGAGTTTCATTTCTTAACACAAAATCCTGATGCAGCGAGTTTTTTCTACCAGGCATATAAACGATTTCGTAAGTACAATGCAGGTGCAATTGCAGGGACCCAGCAAATCCAGGACGTCTTGGACGGTCAGATGGCGAATGGACAAAACGTTGGGGAAGCCATTATTGGCAATAGTTATACGAAGGTGTTTTTCGGGTTAGACAATAAAGGCGTGGATGACATCACTCATAAGTTGCGAATGACATTTAGTGATAAGGAGAGAAAGCTGTTAGAAAGAAGAAAGCAAGGGGAGGCGCTGATAATTCATGGAACGCAGCGAGCTTTTATGCGGGTCGAATTAACCGAAGAAGAGCTTCGTTTGAAAGATCCGATTCGTTACGAAGAAGTGTACGAAGTGAGTGCTGAGCACGTTCCAAATTATGAAGATCGTATTCATATGACCGAATTGGAAAGGCAAGAAGCGTGGAATATGGAGGAAATCTAATAACAGTTACTTCTACTTTGCAAATGTAGAAATTTCTACATTTGTTAGGTGGAATCATATATGAACGATGGATAATGAGTAAACCTTATTAAAACGGGCTTTTTAAGGTTAACTCTATTTTAGAAATGTTGGGAGGTGCTGATATGAACCTAACCAAAATTTATAATTTTTCCTTTGGTAGCATCAAAATTACCGAGCAGTTTGCGCAGTTCACCATGAGTCGCAGTGAGTTTACGTATGACAAGCTAGAAGAAATCAAAGCGTACTTGACGTCGAATGACCATCCGTCCTTTCTTTCATTGCACAATATTGAAGAAACAGATGGGCATGTTGTGCTCACTTTTCATTTTTCTGAGCATTTAAAGCCCATCGCAGCGATTAAACAAGAAACGTATGTGGTGAAGCTCGCGATTGCGCAAGCCATCCTGTTAGACGAGATTGTGACGAAGGATCCATTTCACGTCAGTTTGCATCCAGCAACGGTCTTCTATCATCCCATGTCAACGATACGATACGGCTATCGTGCCAACCGTGTGATGCCGAAAGAAGAAAAGTATACGCATTTACAACGGTATAAGGCTCTGATATTGATGATTTTAACAAATTATCCATATGAAAAATGTTTAACAGAGCCTGAGCGCTTAGAAAAGAAAGCGAATGATCTGGTACGTTCAATTTTATCTGCAAAAACGATGGAGGAAATGCAAGCGTTACTTACGGAGGCCTATGATTTTGTTGCCTATCACAATGTAAAAGAACAAGTTTCGGAAAAGAAGAAGTGGAAAAATCGATTGGTACTGAGTGTGGTATTGACGGCAGTGATGGCACTCGGTGCGATTGGGTATGTCAAAACTGATGCCAATGCTCAGCAACAATTGGCGATTAGTCAGCTTGAATCAACATATGAAACAAAGGAGAAAAAGCAGAAAGCCGATGCGTTTTTTGAGAAAGGAAATTATAAAGAAGCCGTGCCATTGTTTCTTGTGTTAGGCCATTCACCGGAAGATGTTTCGAAGAAGTTGCTCGAACAAGAAGAATGGCAGCTGGCACTCGATACGGAACCGAAGATGTTAGAGCAAGTAATTGCGCAGCTGTATGCAAATAAGGATGAAAAAAAAGCGCTCGATTTAAAGCTCACAACAAAGGAAGAAGCGCTTACTCAAAAGCTTGCGCACGAAAAAGCCATCGCGAGTTATGACGTAGCACAAATGACAGCCGATTTACCGTTTATTTCAGATGCTGGAACACTACAGCGAATGGGTCAGGCATTTATCGCCAATGGCGATCTGGCAGGGGCTCGTGAAGTGCTGAATAAAACACAAGATGCGACGTTGCAAAGCGCGATTGAACTGGCACAAATAAAGAATGAAATCGCCTTAGCGAAGGAGAAAATGACGACAATCCAGTCTGAGGATTCACCGAATCAATCGGATCAATTGAAAGTACAACAAACGAAAATCGATGAATTGGAGGCGAAAATAAAGGAGCTAAAGGAGGGCTGAATCCATGAAACTCTTATTGGCGAGGTTGGTATTTTCTAAAGACGGCCGCAAGTTGTTGTGGATGACTTTAGTTCCTATATTCCTGCTCGCGCTTGTTGTAGTGCTCTTAGTTTCGGAACAATCCTCAACTCCTCCAGGAAGCTATACGGTCGGAAGTCAGCTTTCGTCAGAAGTGTTGAAATATGAAGGCGCTGTTCAGACAGCCCTTTCTGAACATGGTTTAGAAGAACATACAGCGCTTGTTCTTGCCATTATGATGCAGGAAAGTGGAGGCTCAGCATCCCTTGATGTTATGCAATCTAGTGAGTCTGTGGGGTTAGCCCCAAACACGATTACCGATCCGATGTATTCCATTGAGGTTGGGGTGTCTCATTTTAATAATGTGCTAGAAAAGATGCGAAAAAGTGATGTGGATCTGGATACAGCCATTCAAAGCTACAATTACGGATTGGGCTATATTGATTTCATTGTTAAAAATGGAGGAGTCCATTCAGAAGAATTGGCACAAACATTTTCCCAGCAAGAAGCAAAAAAACTAGGATGGGCGAGTTATGGGGATCCAACTTACGTGGAACATGTGAAGCGTTATGTAGGGACGATGCGTGACGGACAAGTGATTGATGTAGCAAGTGCTTCAGCTGACTTTCAAGTCGTCTATGAAACGATGCAACAATTCGATGGCTATCCGTATCAATTCGGAGGCATGAATCCGAACACGTCCTTTGATTGTTCCGGCTTGATGGTATGGGCTTTTCGAGAAATTGGTGTCAATCTCCCTCGGACAGCACAAGAGCAATTCAATATTTCGGAAAAAATCACTGCGGACGAATTACAAACAGGAGACTTTATCTTTTTTACAGGAACGTATAACGCAGGTAGACCCGTGACGCATATCGGGATGTATGTCGGCGACGGGAAAATGTTCGATGCAAACGGTGGTGGAATCGGATTTACCAATTTAAACGAGCGGTACTGGCAAGAACATTTATATGGATACGGACGCATTGTTGATTTTGTGGGAGGTGAGGAGGGATGAAGCAAGCAATTGTTATTGGCATTCTTCTAATAGCTGTGTTCATTTTAGCGGGTTCTGTAGTTGTTTTATCAGGAGATAAATCATCATTAAAAGATATGGTCGGGAAGAAAGACCAAAAGATTCAAGCACTAAAAGGAAAAGTAGATGAGTTATCGACCGTGACAGGCTTGCAAGTTACAGGGGAGGAAATACAGTTTGTTGAACAGACGTTTCATGTGTATTTGAACTACGACAACGAATCGTATGTCACACGTTTCGATGAATTATCCAATTTGGTCAAAGTCGACGTGTTGAATAAATTAAAAGGGGCTTCTTCACTCGCTCCCCCTGCTGTGGACATGAAAAACGAACTGGAAAGCGTGCACGTATATATGAATCCATCTGCGCCACATACGTTTCTAGTGTACACGACGACCAATTACTTTTTAGATGGGGCATTAGTGAATCATGGCAGCCAATTGTATGAAGTATCGGTATTAAAGAACAATGAGCAATTTTTAATTGGAGATATTAAAGTGATCGGCAATATGACCGAGGTGGACGGCGTATGAAAAAGCTTTTGTGGGTCTTTATTGGCTTTCTTGTATTTGAAATCGTCATCGTACTGTTCATTGATTTGATTTTGTTAGCGAGCGAATTGAAGCTTGATTTAACGACAAGTGCCATGTTTGGAAGTATACAAGAGGTCTTTCTTCATCCAATTCAAACGATTAAAGGCTATGTTGCGAGTCAGAATCCGTTGTTCATTATTTTAACCATACTCAACTTGTTTTATAGTGCGTTTATTCAATTCAAGAGGAAGACCAAAAAGGATGGGTGGGCAATTCATGAGAAAAATGCCTATCATGGATCGGCTCGATGGGCGAAGGAAAAGGAGATTTTAGACGGTAATTTTATCGCCAAGTCGGAGCAAGAAGTAAGGGAAGCGTTTTTTCATTCACTAGAAGGACGTGATCCAAAATGAACGGAACAATTTTAGGAACGTATAATAAAAAAATCTTGATTCAACCAAATGAATCGAGGCCGAATCGGAATATTATGGTGGTCGGTGGTCCGGGAAGCTATAAAACGCAGTCCTTTGTTATTACGAATGTGTTGTATGAAACGGAAAATAGCCTCGTCATTACGGACCCGAAAGCGGAAGTGTATGAAAAAACGGCAGCTATCAAAAAAGCGCAGGGCTATGAACTCCACGTCATTAATTTCATGAACATGGAGGCAAGTGATCGCCACAATCCACTGGATTATGTACGCAAGGAAACACAAGCAACAACTGTCGCAACGAAAATGGTTGATAGTGCGAATAAGGATGGCAAACGGGATGTTTGGTATTACTCACAACGTGCTTTGTTGAAGGCACTAATCTTATATGCAATTCATGAGCTAGAGCCGAAGCATCGCAATATGAGAGGTTTGTTAGAGTTTCTACAAACGTTCGGTTCAGAAGAAGGAGAAGGCGAAAGTGAGTTAGATAAGCAGTTCCTGCAGTTGGATTTTAAACACCCGGCAAGACGTGCTTATGAACTTGGCTATAAGAAAGCCAAGCAGGAAATGCAAGGGAGTATCATCGTATCTCTTTTGACGACGATTGCCGATTATATTGATAGCGAAGTTGCAGAGTTTACGAGTTTTAGCGATTTTCATTTGACGGATATTGGTCATAAGAAAGTCATGCTGTATGTCATCATTCCATTAATGGACCAGTCGTGGCAAAGCTTAGTGAATTTGTTTTTCAGCCAGCTATTTAATGAGTTGTATGAATTTGCAGCACAGCATCATGCCAAGCTTCCTAGAAATGTGAATTTCATTTTAGATGAGTTTGTGAATCTCGGGAAATTCGATAATTACGAGGAGTTCTTAGCCACATGTCGAGGTTACGGCATCAGTGTTGCGACGATTATCCAAACGATTTCACAGCTGCAGGATCGCTACGGGGATAAAAAAGCCGAATCAATTTTAGGGAATTGTGGCGTCAAAATCTGTTTGAATGCAGCGAACCGCACGACAGCCACTTATTTCAAAGATTTACTTGATAAAACGACCGTGAAAGTCGATACAGAATCAGAATCCAAACAATATGGCAAGGAAAATCGAACAAACAGCATGAGTGAAAATGAAGGCTTTGTAGCGCGTGATTTAATGACGGCAGGAGAGATTATGCAAATGCCTGCTGATACAGGCATTATTCTATTTCAGCATAAGCCTCCCATTAAAATGAAGAAAGCTTTTCAATTTCAGCTGTTCCCTGGCGTGACGGAACAATATGAAGTAAAGCACGTGGATTACCGTTCTTCTCCGTCAGCTGAGCAATTGAAGAAATTGAAGCAGGCACAGCTGCTCTTTGAAAAAGAACTGACCGAAAAGGCAAAAAACGGACAGACCGAGCAGGAGGTACTTGAACAGGAATTCTTCGGTTTTGAAGTGGTCGAGCAGGAAGTAACATTTGAAAGCGCATTGGAGGAGTTGAATGGAAGTAATTTAGATCTTTCGGAAAGCAGGTCTAAATAAATGAGGTGAAACTGAATGGGTTTTATTCAGGACAAAGTTATGGATATGCTGAATGATTGGTTAAACGATGTGTTGACAGCCGTTTTCAAGTTCTTAGCGGAAGTATTGTTCAATCACGAAGCATTAAGCGGCTTATTTTTAGACGTGTACAGTGTATTCGCGGTTTTCGGTGGGGTATTGCTTGTGGCAATTGTGTTGTTCCGTATACTCAACGCCATGCTTAATGAAGCAACAAATCACGAAGGCAATATTTCAGAAATCATTATGAGTTCCCTTAAGGCGAGTGCCATGGTGTTTTTATTACCTGTCATTTTATATTTTGTTGTTAGGGAAATTTTGTATCCGTTAATGGAGTATATGTTTGTTGAAATCGCAGGTAGTTCTTCAGATATTATTACGGACTCCATCTCGTCAACGATGGTGGTCGATATATTTGGAACAGGAACCATGGCTGCAACGTTATTGCTTCTGTTTTTAATTGTCGTCTTCGTCATATTCACGTTTAAAATCTGCGTCTATCATGTGGATCTAATTATTCTAGAAGTCTTTAGTGTTTTTGCGGCAATCACCATCGCTACGGAAAATTATGATTTCAGTGAAGTATGGTGGCGAGAATTTTTAAGCCAGATCGTGAGTATCGTGACTCAAGTACTCTTAATGGCTGCACTCGTTCAATTACTTGCTAATTTCAAGAGCTGGTATGATTTCATGCTGATAATTGGTTGTGGGGTATTAATTATCCGTGGACCGAGTGTATTACGTTCGATGTGGTATTCCAGTGGTGGATCCAAAGGTGGTATTTCTCTCGGTAAGTCAGCTACACGGATTTCGATGATGAGGCTTCTAAAATAGATGGGAGGTTGGAATATGAAACGGATTCGTTTCTTTCTTGGAATGATATTGATGTTATTTCTAGTCGCATGTAGCAATGGGAAAATAGATTTAAATGGCGAGTGGGATGCAAACGGATCTGATGGTGTAGCAAGTTCATGGGATTTTAAAGACAATGAATTACTGACAATGGATTTTGGGGCAATGAAATTTTCATACGAATGGGAAATAGAAGATAACCAATTACGCCTTATTGATAAAAAAGAAGGTGAAGTTAAAAGAGAATATATTTACGAGATTGAAAAGGAATCGAAGGACGATGTGACATTGTATGAATTAGATGAGGAAGGTAAGCGCGTAGAGGGGGCGACTATTAAATTGAGTAAGTAATCTTGAGCATACTTATCAAAAGTAGAAATTTCTACTTTTGATAATAAGAAAGGAGTTAAAAGTATGTACCGACGTGAAGAAGTGGAGTTCAGCGATAAGCCGATTTATCGAGAAAAGCGTGATCTATTAACAGTTGTAGAAGTCCCTGATTTGTTGCATTACGATATCGTCGCGTATTTAGAGGTACCGTTTGAAGATGAACAACGATACGTTCCGTTATTTCAAAAGCGAGGTGAGATGTAATGCCCCTGCAGCCGAATAAATATGAAGCGCGAACAAAAGAGTTAACAGCTAGATTAGAAGAACAATTGACCGAATTTGCTAACCAAAAGGATTTCAAACGCTACTTGCATTTCATGGCAAGTATGCGTCAGTACTCGATTGACAATCAGCTTCTAGTTTTTATGCAAAATCCGAAAGCAACGTATGTCGCAGGATTTCAAGCATGGAAAAAACATCAGCGTGTTGTGCAAAAAGGAGAGAAAGGGATTCAAATTCGTGCTCCCATTTTTGAACAACGTCCTGTTTTGGATCCAGCAACCAATCAGCCTGTATATGAAGATGAGAAACCGAAAATGAATACGGTCTTGGTACGTTATAAATGGGTGACGGTATTTGATATTGCGCAAACAGAAGGAAATCCACTTAAAGTAACTAGGGATTTTGTTAGTGACCGTTTTCAAACGGATGATGATGCGACAGCCTTATACGAGAATATGAAAAACTACTTAACTCAATATAAACCGTTATCTGTGGCAGAACAGGCATATTCGATTCAGGAAAGAGGACGTGGCTATTATGTACCTTCAACAAATGAAATTGTCGTTAATGCAACGGAGAGTAATCCCGTTGCAAAGTTAAGAACGCTCATTCACGAATTTGCACATGCGCAATTGCACGGCCGTGGTGGGCATTACAGCGAGGCCAGCCGTGCCCATAAAGAGGCTCAAGCAGAGTCAGTGGCATGTGCAACGATGGCTTACTTAGGCTTTGATACGAGCCACTTTTCACTCGGGTATATTGCAACGTGGGCAAAAGATACGGACCTCATGAGACAGGCATTAACAGAGATTCAGACGACACTAGAAAAAACATTAGCCACGATTGATATCGTCTTACATCCCCAATTATACGAGCAGTTACAACAAGTCGTTCAAAATCCATTGCAGTCGCAAGCAGCTCTCTACGAGGGGCAGTTGGCCAAGTCATTGCCTGCTTTCCAATATGCTAAAGGTCCAGTAACCACTGTTGAAGTATTTGATGCCAGGTACAATGGATTTGAAATTGCAAAATACAATCATCAAGGGAAACAATTAATGGACGAACGAGGCGAAGTAATTACAGGAGAGATGTTAAAAGGAAAAGAAATCATTTTGATGAATGTCATTGATCAGCATCCTGCTGCTGTAAACATGTACAAAAGCTTTTCTGAACAATTTACACTTCGAGAAGTACAAGGACCGAAACCGAGCATAGAGCTGTATCATAAAGCGACGAACCGTCCAATTGTTGATTATCAGGATGTAAAGGAGGCAAAGACTTCGTTTCTTCGTGTCGCAGAGTCTGAAAATCATATGGTAGGTGCTTATGTATATAGTAAGGAGGAATTGCAGGAGTTTAAGCCGGTTTTAGAAAGGGAGCAAGGAAGGATTGGACAGATTCAAGAAGCCGACAAACAAAACGTTATCAATGACAATATACAAGTGGGAGAATCCAATAGACAAAAGGAGAAAAGACGTGACTTTGGAATTTCAATGTAATAAGCAATTCCGTTAGCCTAACTGTACAAAGACTAACGGAATTGTTTTGATCCATTTTTTAATTTTTAGACCTATTATGGTTGACTGTGTTCACAATGCCTGTACTTTCTTTTAAATCTTTTAATGAATACACCCAACCTCCAGGATTGTTAGCGGGGGGATGAGGGCTGTTGGGTAACTCACATAAAACGCGTAACAAGTAAAATTTATACTTGTATTGGGGAGCTTTATCGAATTCAAAATCTACATAGCGATTCAAAATATAATTTTTAAGACTCTCTTATTCAGATGTTTGTAAATGAAGTTCGTCTAAAATATTTTTGAGGAAATTCATCTTTAAGCCCCCTTTTGGTATCTGATATGTTGTATTTGTGCGTAGTGGATTGTAGTTAGTATATCAATGTTATCATTCAATTGAACGGTACTCCAGGGCATGGATTGATTTTTAAAAAGAAGGTTCAAAAGCGAGTTTTTTCCGCTAGCACTACCCCTTCATCAAAAGTAAACACCACTTTTGTGCAGGGGTACGTGTCGCTTTGGTATTAAACGTTCCGATAATCACTCGCTGTAAAAACCATGAAACAGCGAGTAGATTCCTGGATCGTTTACGGCAAGCCGGCATACCAAACGAAGCGAAGTTCAATAGTTCAAATAAGGTGAGGGAATGCATCCGCATTCCCTTTTATTATGAGCATTTTTTCGATTTCTTTCGCCATACGCCCAAGCAGGTGGACCGTCCGCTTGGGCTTTGCCATTTGCGTTCAACATTCGGCAAGGACCGTGGCAGATTCTGCCTACCACGCTCCTATCCGTGTTTCACCTCAAAAAGCAAGGATCGTCAAAACTTTTTGTTTGGGAACGCTGCGCTACAAAAACTTTTGAGCTATTGCAGGCAATTCCTTGCTTTTTGATTGCTGCAAATAGCTGCATGGCATAGTCAAGAAATCGGGAAAAATTCAGCCTTCCGACTTCGTGATTGCGGCTAAAGCAATCGAAAAAATCAAAGGAGGAATTACCATGACAAAAGAAGTTGAAAACCAGTTAAAGTTACAGCCTATTTATGAGATTGTGAGAATCAAAGCTGAGCGTCGCAAGTTGCCGAAAAAGTATCTTTCTGAAAACTTAACGGATTACACGGTACGAAGCCCTGAGGATTTTGCGAACATCGCGATGAAGTTTATCGGTAATGAGGATAGAGAAGTATTTCTAGTCGCGTGTCTATCCGTGAAAAACGAAATCCAAGGCTTACACCGTTGCCATATCGGAACGTTAAATTCAAGCCTTGTGACACCGCGAGAAGTATTCAAAACGGCGTTTTTACAAAATGCAGCAAGTATTATTGTCGCACATAACCATCCGAGCCAGAACGTTACGCCAAGCCCAGAGGACATAGATGTTACAAAGCGTTTGTGCGAAGCAGGAGAATTATTAGGTGTAGAAGTCCTGGACCATTTGGTTGTCAGCGAAACCAATTATTTATCATTGAAGGAAAAGGGCTATATGTAAAAACTAAAATGGCAAAAGGCGTACATCATGTACGTCTTTTGCTCATGAAATTGTAAAAAAATCGCGCCACCTTGCTGGCAAGGTGACGAATTTCAAGAATGATTAACAGAAAAAATATGAGAACTATCACAGGAGAAACAAACGGCATCTGAAGAACTGGGCGTACTACAGATGGATTTTGAACAAGTGAAAGCGAATCATGAACGAGATCTAGCTCATCAGGCAGAGCGTAAGGAACTAGAGCGTGAAAAAGCAGTAGTGGATGCAGAGCGCCTGCATAATGAGGAAGTGCGTAAGCCGTACGATGAAATGGCAGCCCCTCTTACAATGCATGAGGAGACGAAGGAGAAGATGCAAGCGGAAATTTCAGTACTTCAACAGGTGAATCGGAAAATGAATAACTAAGCAGCGTATTTCCAAGTAGTGGAGAAAGAATCGCCTTATGATATTACCTAAAGTCAAAAGTGAGAATTCTCACTTTTTCAATCTGGAAATAACGTGAAATTGATTCAACAAGCAATGGAATGTCACTTTTGGAGTTATTTTGCACTCTTTTTAAGTGCTCCTTTGCACTATATGTAAATATAAAAAGACCTGATTCCCAAGCGTTAAAATTGGGGAATCAGACCTTTTTGTTACTTCATAAACGCACCCGATTGAGGTATAGTGTTGTATATTATTTTTCATATTTATAACAACTTGTAGAGATAATATTCATTAACGAATTGTCCGTTTATTACCAATGAATTCACTTTCTCGCCTTCCAAGACAAATCCCATTTTTCTATACAAATTGAATGCTTTAAAATTGTCTTTGATAACTGTAAGTTCTAACCTTGTAATTTCAATTTCTTTTGCCCATTCAAATACTTGATTGAATAATTTAGACGCTATCCCTTGGCCTTGATATTCTTCCAGTACTCCTAAAACAAGATATGCTGAATGCCGATTTCTTTGTAAATCACTACCTAATGCAGCGATATAACCTACAAGTTTCTCTTCGCTTTCAGCTACAAAAAAAACTGATCTTTTTTCAGTTAATATTCTTTCAATTGATTTTCTCTGTTGTTCAGGAGTAGTATTTCTTTCTCCTGGTTCAAATAACATAACATCAGATTCATCAATTTTTTTACTTAATTCTACGAAAGCATCTGAATCGTTTACTTGTATTTTTCTTATTATCACTGTAATAACCTCCACGACTTTCCCTTGAATTTATTATATAATCTGGCCCTATTGTTGAACGGGTGCAAATCCATATTCCAGAATTGCCCCCGTTTCTGGAAGTACATTCTTAATTCATTTGTTACATAAAAGATCTTCTAGCAACGTTAACTTCTCTTCAAATACTTTACATGCCTCGATAAATGGTTCTGATGATTCCATGTCAACACCTGCATTTTTCAAAATGTCTATTGGGAAATCTGAATTTCCTGCTTTTAAAAACGCATTTATATACAGTTCGGTTGCAGGCTTTCCTTGTTCCAGAATCTGTTTACTAAACATAAGAGCTGCTGATTTCCCCGTTGCATATTGATAAACATAGAAATTATAATAAAAATGTGTTATACGAGCCCAATTAACACCAGCTACTTCATCAACTGTTAATGCTTTTCCATAATAGTTCTTCATTAATTTTGAATACAAATCGGTTAACTTCTGTGCTGTTAATGCCTCTCCCGTAGAATCCCATTCGTATATGGTCTGCTCAAACTCCGCATACATGGCTTGCACAAACACAACGTTACAAAAGTTCTGTAACCATGTATGAAGCAAATGAATTTTTTCATCGGTGTCTTCTGTTTTGTTTAATAAATACTCAAATAATAATTCTTCATGACAAGTTGCTGCTATTTCTCCAAGAAAAGGGGAATAGTTCGCATAGGGAAGAGATTGTGTTTGACGTGTGTAGTAACTATGCATACTATGGCCAAACTCGTGTGTTAAAGTAACGAGGCTATCCATATTATTTTGCCAGTTCATTAAAATAAATGGATTCGTTCCAAATGCCCCAAATGAGTATGCACCTGTCTTCTTCCCTTTATTTTCGACAACATCAATCCAGCGATTGTCAAATCCTTGTTGGATAACTTTTTGATAATCTTCCCCAAATGGTGCCACACTTTCTATAATGATTTTCTTAGCTTCTCCATAAGAAATTTCTAACGCTACATCATCCTTTAACGGTACAGAAACATCATAAAGATGTAACGATTCTACACCTAATAATCGCTTTCGAAGATCCATGTAGCGATGAAACAATGGCAAATGCTCCTTGGTTGTTGAGAGTAATTGATCGTAAACTTTTTCCGGGATGGAATACTGACTCATCGCTGCGTGACGGGCAGATGAATAATGTCTAATTCTCGCTTTTTTATTAGTAGCTTTCACATGGTTTGATAAAGTGGAAGCGAATGTCTGGATTTGTTTTTGATACGTTTCATACATTGCTAAAAATGCTTCTTTTCGAACAACTCGATTTTGGCTTTCTAATAGGACGTGGTAGATACCATGGGATAGTTGAATCTTTTCCCCTACTTCATTTGTTACCATTGGAAAATCTATTTCTGCATTTGTAAGGACATGATAAATTTGACTAGGTGCACTCGCGATTTCCTCAAGTTGAGAAAATAACTCCTCTTGTTCACTTGAAAGCTTATGCGACTTTTGAATATATATTTCTTCTAAGTAATGGCGATACAATGTTAATCCTTCATGACTCTCTTTATATTGCTCCAGAAGCTTTTCATCCATCGCTAAAATTGCAGGAATAATAAAAGAGGTGGCCGATACTAATTGAATAAATAATGACTGTGCACGAAGGTGCATCGACAGGTAGGTTTCATTTGTTGTATCTTCATCTGACTTGAGGCAAGAATAAAGATAAATAAGATTAATCCGTCTCCCTAGCTCATGGTCAAATTCAAGTGTATCAAATAAGCCTTGTGCAGTTTCCGTTACTTGGTTTTTATAATCTGCAATTGTTGGAAGTATCTTTTCAATTGATTGAAATTCTAATTCCCATAGTTGATCATTTTTAAAAACAGTCGTTAAATCCCAAGTCAAATCATCTTGTAATAAAGTATTATTTTGCATGATATGCCCCTTTATCTTTTCATTTAGTTGTTTAAACAGTTTTTACAACTATTCAACTAGTGACACGATTTGCTGACCAAAAGCTCTTTAAATTGATTCCTCTTTAAATGATAAGCTTAACTTTCTGCTTGTTCAATCACTTTATGTAATTGTGCAAGGATTCACTGAATTAAAGAACGTTTCTTTGTCTTTTCCTATTCATTCCTTATTTACTCCTGATTTACATAAAAAAAGAGTAAAGAAGTTAGATGCTCCTTTACTCAATAATTTGGCCCGATTGCGGAAGATAGTTATTTCTGAATATTCACTACTTCACATAGATAATTATAGCATAAGTGATGATATATCCCAGTGTTTTCCACCACTGTATGACACATTAAAACATAAGTTAAATATTGTTGTTCGTAAAAGTACACTTTTACGGACTATTTAAAACAGACTCAAAAATAGCAAATGAAGTGTTCATAAAAGTATTAAAATAAATTACGAACGTTCACTAATTCACTAATACTTTTACGAACGTAATTCAGGTATAATGTAAGGAAAGAATCTTTTACGAGGTGAATTATGGAACAACGCAAATTTGGTTACATACGCGTCAGCAGCAAAGATCAAAATGAAGGTCGGCAATTGGATGCTATGAAAAAGTTAGATATTAATGAACGCGATATTTATTTGGATAAGCAAAGCGGAAAGAACTTCGAACGTGTAAACTATCAATTGCTTAAACGGATTATCCGAAAAGGCGACGTATTGTATATCCATTCGCTGGATCGATTTGGTCGTAACAAAGAAGAAATCCTGCAGGAATGGAATGACCTGACGAAGAACATCGAAGCCGATATTGTTGTCATGGATATGCCGTTACTTGATACGACGCAATATAAAGACAGCATGGGAACCTTTATCGCGGATTTAGTTTTGCAGATCCTTTCCTGGATGGCTGAAGAGGAACGAGAACGCATTCGAAAACGGCAGCGTGAAGGAATTGATTTGGCGTTGCAAAATGGGGTTCAGTTTGGAAGACCTAAAGTTCTGCTTTCAGAAGAGTTTAAAGAGGTTTATAGAAAATGGAAAGCTAAAGAATTAACAGCCGTGCAAGCAATGCAGGAAGCTGGGGTTAAGAAAACTAGTTTTTATAAATTAGTGAAAGCACTCGAAGATGAAACATCGGGCACATTATAATAGAAGAAACTCTTAAAACCTCCTTTACCAAGAATGGCAAAAGAGGTTTTTTTATACACTTACAACGACTGCTTGAAAGTTTCGGAATTCAACAGTTTTATAATAACCAAGTTTATATCTCGTATATACCTATAAATATTTGTCCAAAGTTGTCTCAGATACCGTTAGATAATGCTGAACTAAAGTTTCAAGTGATTTATGTCCTGTTTGTTGCGCGATAGTTGGTAAATCTGCACCTGCTGTGTGCATCGCTACCACCTGGCTTTTTCTGAAATTGTATCCGGTAAGTCCCCCAGTCCACCGCTTCAAAGCCTTACAATAGCCTATTTCACTAATAACTGCGCTCTCATAGCGTTCATTCTTATATACTCTTCCTACAAAGTAATCGTCTGTTTTAAGATTGTATTCACGTATATATTCTTCAATTGCAATAATAACTTCTGGTGTGAGCCGTTTAGTATGCCACCTTTTTTGTTTCTTCAAATAAACATGAACGGATCTGTTTTTTAAATCAAAGTCTGATATTTTTAAACGAACCATTTCATTAGGTCGGTTAGCAGTTACAAGATTAACTAAACAAATTGCTTTTGCTCTTATTGGTAGCTTATTAAGAGTATCCATCAATTCTCTCTTATCAATGGCTGATTTTCCTCGAACCTGAATTAAATGGGCATATTCATCTTCACGATACATTTTCCGCATCGCTGAAAGCTCGTATGCAACTCTAGCCTCTCCTTTGAATTCTATACTATGCATTACACTTAAGTATTTTCTAATAGCTGCCAGTCTACGTTCCCATGTCGTTTTTTTTATTCTTTGTATGGTCAACGATATATATAAATAGTCAAGCAGCGCCTCTGTTCCAATTTGTTGGCTAGTATTGGTGCAATATTCTTTGAACCTACGAATATCCCCCTCATATTGTCTTGGGATCTCCCCCATCTTATTTTCAATATCAACTTTTCTGTCGTAGTGACGTTTTTGGGTCTCAAATGTATCTTGGTGCTTTGGTAATTTAAAATCTGACATCCCTTTTCCTCCCCACTTCTTTTAAAATTAATCTTGGCCAACATTTTGACAGATTGATTATGAAAATAATTATGAGGCAATACAAAGGAGGCAGAGAAGTAAAATAGATAATACCAGTGAGTTACAATACATTTACCACTTCATATCATACGGATAATAAATGTACTCTTCAGAAATGGAAATGTTATACTTCTTATACAAACTCGGCTATTTGTAATAAAGCCGGTATACCGTTAACGGGCCATTTTATGAATAACAGTCAACTCAAAGGTAGGTATATTCAATTCGAATATACCTATTTTTATTGAGGGTTATTTTAAGAGTAAAACATATGAAATCTTTAAACGTTTTTTTGTAACGTTATTGAATTCTAGGAGTTATAGAAGTATAAGGGGTGAAAAGAGGTGGAATTTGAGGAAATCTATAGCGAATACTTTCAAGAAGTATTTTTGTTTATTAGATCATTAAGTCATGATGAAAGGATAGCTGAAGAAATTACACAAGAGGCCTTTTTTAAAGCGTTAAAATCGCTCGAAAGATTTGACGGTTCTAAAGATATTCGAGCGTGGCTTTTTACAATTGCCAAAAATACATATTTCTCTCACTACAAAAAAATGAAAAAACAAGTAGAGCCAGAGTTAATCCAAGAACAAAGGACGGAAGTGCAATTTATAAAGCATCTGATGAATGAGGATGATGCTTTTATTGTTCATCAGTTTATTCATTCGATGAATGAGCCATACAAAGAAGTATTTTCATTACGCACTTTTGGCGAATTGTCTTTTGAAAAAATAGGGAGACTTTTTGGAAAAAGTGCAGGATGGGCAAGGATAACTTTTTACAGAGCCAGGAAACAAATTTTAGAGTATATGGAGGAGATGAATTATGAACGATATTAAATGCACTATAATTCAGGATGTTTTACCCCTTTATATTGATGAAGTAGTTAGTCAAGATACAAAAGAGATGGTAAAAGAGCATTTGCAGCATTGTGATAAATGTCAACAGGAATATGATTTAATGAAACAAGATCTATATCTTCCTGTAGAAAAACCATCTCCCCTTTTTAATAATATCAGCAAGAAGTTTCGCAAGAAAAAAGTGATGGTTTCTATTGTTTCGGTTCTAGTGACGCTATTTATAACCGCGGGGGCATTTTCGTATGTGTTTTATTATGAAACTGTTATTCCATACTCGAAAAGTATTATTAGAGTTGAAATGCAAAATGATAACCAATTGATTTCACACTACTTTGGTAAAAGTTATGCTAGTGTTAACGAGACGGCTCCTATGCCACTTGAAATTGACGGTGAGAAAAAGAATGTGAGTTTTATCTTTTATACAGAAACAATTGCTGATTCTCCTTCAAGAAACCTGATTAATAACGAGAAGAACCTTAATGAACAGGAATACAGCTGGAAGTTTGCTGATAGTGGGAAAATTGACGCTGTATATTATGCCGATTTTGATGTGGAAAAAATCATCGCTGGAAAAGATTCTTGGGATGCAATTCTGAAACGTGCAGAATTAATTTGGGAGAAATGATGAGAATCGACAACATATTCAGCTTATGTATCGAGCTATTTTGGTGTGGATACAAGTGGAAATGATTAATTAAATTAGTTTCAACAAACAAACTGGGCGCAGTTGTTGAATAACCGGTGTGCTTCAATCGGGGGCGTTTGTTTAACATCAAAAGCCTGATTTCCTTAGCATTTAAAAGAGAAATTAGGCTTTATTATTTATTTCTGATGCAAAACACAGTTACTTATGTTGTTTTCCGAATAAAGTATAGTGATCTCTTGAAATGCTTGAGCACTAAAAAATTAGGTGCTGATACGCTTTTCGGCGATAGGTTGGTCTTGACAACCAACTTTTCATGTATTAAATTGAAGGTAGTAACACATATTAAATACGCCCGTTGTGTATTTTTCTATGTTGCAAATACGGCAAGACGGCTGACTGATCATCGGCCGTCTATTTTTTTACCCAAAAATAAAAACCACCCCATAAAGGGATGGTTGTGCGTTAGGTTTTAAGTAACCGGAGCCACTCGAATACTACAGCGATAAGTGTTCTACCTGAGTAGTACACAGTCTTAAGGATGATCAGTCCTCTTTGACCTTGTCTCGCTTTTTCTTCTCGAAGCTCTTTCCGCGTCTTGTATTGCCCGTTGTTTTCTTGTTGCATCTACGGCACCTCCCTTCAGCCGATGCCGGCCTTGAGGAGTCATAGGCGTGCTTGCCCACCTACGCATTTATTATTTTACCATGGATGATTTTATATTTGTTCCGGTTTTGCATCAAAAAACAACAATTCTATACATAATAGAAAAGACCCCTCCAAAAATGAAGGCATCTTTTTAATACTCATTAATAGTTTAGTCAATCCTCTAATGTCTACACTCATATTTCATTTGTAGTAAATGTATCCTCCAAGTGCTGAAGCCAATATGTGAAGCGCGGTTTTATGGATTAATCGAATCCTTCAAAATTCAACGTTTAACTTAATATGAGGAAAGTTTTGTGTTTCGCTAAAACTAAGTACGGAATGTCCTTCTATGTCCTCTTAAATAAATACTTGACTAAAACACTATCTATTTACATACGGCAGTATTTGCTGCAATTTTTCAATGTGTTGTAAGTTCATTTAATTACCTGATTTATAATGTAATGAATACTTCATAGTTTTTCGAGATAAATAACTTAATGCTTGCTTCAATATTAGCTTCTTTCAACTGATTGGACTGTTGAAGTTCAAACAGACGAAGATTTTTGAGGAAAGGCTGCAATTTGTTTTCTTTTAAGAGCTTCAGCACTAAATGAACTTTGGCTTTTTTCTTGTTAGATGTAGCAGATGGATTATCAAGAATCAGTCCAACAATCCCGAGTAAAATGTCAATGATCTCTATGCCGATTTCTTGTCCCTTGCTGCGGTAATCACATTCTCTAATTACATAGTCTTCTCCACGGTATAAGGAATGGATATTTAAAGAATTTTTGATTGTTTGATCCAATTCCCTGGAGCGATATTCAGATGCATCCTCAATTAAGATAGTTGCTTGCACATGATTATGCTCGCCATATCCTCTAAGCAAACCGTAGCAAATCCGCTCAGGTAACTTTGCATAAACGGTATTATCGACAATGACTTGTTTAGATTCATAAATATCTATAAATACGTTGGCTTGTTCAGCCAATACGGACCTTGAATAACGGATAAAGTTGAAATTCATGTACTCGGCTAATGGGAGGGCGTGTTGAAATAGCTTTTCAATGCCCTTTCGATCTTTTCCATCGCCACCATATTCTTTCCAGTGTAGCGTATACTCTTTATTTAATAGATGTAAATCTTTATATTGTGGGTGCATATAAATAGTTGTAGGAATTGAAAAGGCACCCATTAACTGAATAGGATCGCGGCTTTGCTTGCCACTTTCATCAAAGCAAATAAGTAAATGAGGTGTTTCCTGCTGCATTGTCACTGTCGCCTCCATTCTTCTTGACAAAATGTATATGATTTTGACATAATGGGAATACAAACTAATAACGAAACGCTTAACTCGTGTCGCTTGGTACACGCGTTAGCGTATCCGATAAAAGAACTCGTGTCGCTTGGTACACGCGTTCTTTTTTTTATGTCTTGATATCTTGAAAAAGTAGAAATTTCTACTTTTGATAAGTGTTCTTTGGTTACTTATCCTCAAAAAATGCCTCAACCATAAAGTCAAACTGCCGTTGCTGGCGATCAGTCAGTTCGTTTTTCACATAGCTATCAATCAAGTTTTGAAGAATCACGTATGTTTTATGCTCGTCCATAAAGGATCCGAGTAAATTCAATTCACTGTGAATTAATGTAGGTACTTTTAAGCTTTTGGTACTGTTCGTCTTGCCGACACCTAGTTTTTTACGTGGTGTAGGTGGGGCGATTTTTGTTGTATCAGCTTTTTCAGTAGACTTAACAAGTGCAGGTTTTTCTTGCTTTTGCGGCTCTGTATAGCCAAAGTCCATATCATTTTTCTTTACAGGGACGGACGGCTGCATGATGGTCGGCTTCTTTTTCTTTTTGATTAATCCACCTTTTTCATTACTCATACTTACCGGCCTCCTCGAATTGGGACAGTTTCGCTTCCAACTCGTCAATGACGTCCAAGAAAACTTGATGAGCTTTGCGGTCATGCATATCGTTATTCGTAATTCCCGTCACATCCCACGCTTTTAGCCGTTCTAAGTGTTTGATGACACTATCCATAACGTTATCACTGCCGAACATTTCTCTTGCACGTTCGAGCGTAGAAATATCGACGCGTCCACCTGGTCGAAGCAGAACAGGAAGAACACCGGCGACTTGGATGTCTGCATCGTAGTTATCTGCCATGAACTGCAGATACTTGATATACGTTTCAGCACCTTCTAATGACAGTTCTTGTGCTTGCAGGATGATTAATACATAATCAGCAGCCATCATCGCGTTATCAGAGAAGTCACTGATTGTCGGAGGTACGTCAATGAAAATATAGTCATAGTCATCACGAATTGGATCTAGAAGCTTCTTTAAATAAGAAACCTGGTCAATTTCTTCTTTTACATTGGCATATAAAAACTTAGGTAAGTTCTTAAAGGACACTTGTGCAGGAATCACGTGCAAATTGTCCGTCATTTTGACGATACATTCCTTTAACGAGCCATTTTGAAAGCCTTCGAAAATACTTGTATTGATCTCCGTTACCCCTGTCGAGCGTGCAATCAATGTACTCGCATTGCCCTGAGGGTCCATATCGACAAGCAACACCTTTTTATTGCGATCAAAAGCTAGTTCCCAACTTGCCATGACAGATACCTTCGTTTTCCCTACGCCACCTTTAAAGTTTCCTACCACGATCGTAATTGCCATTATTTCATCTCCTTCATATCAAGTTATTAAGTTCATAATCTATGGACTAAGTATAACTTAACAAAAAACACTTTGCAAAAGAATTCTTTGCAAAGTTCCACTTTTATGTATTTGGTTATTGGATTCTCAGAGTTCTTTTTTATTGAAGAAAAAAGTCTTTGTAACGTTCAATTAGTCCTTGGGGTGGTGTTATGGACAACGCTATCGAAGCAAGCATGAAAACGAGTGAAATAGCCAGCAGATTAGGGTAGAGACCGTTACAATATGCAAGTATTGTCTTGAGCTGGAAAAGCGCGGGTACATTTTTCAGCGTAATGATGGAAAGAACAGAGATTTCACAAGTGAGGCCTTACATGCACTATCTCAGATGAAATAGATGATTGAGGTGACCAAGATGAGTCGGGTAGCAGCTGCTAATGTCGTTGTTGCAGTCACGGACCTTCTAGTGATACGGAGAATGAACCATCGTCCGTTTTCGTATCGGAGGTTACATAAGATGGAGCAAGGAATATAGAGGATGTACAACGTTACTACGATCAACAGAACGACCTTATGCGTAACGTTCAAGACGCCAAGAATGCAGTACTTTCGTAGAAAGAAATGATTGAAGGATTCAAACAGTAGACAGTGATGGCATCTAAAAAGAATCATGTCTTAAAAGGAGCAAGCAGGAGAATTGAAGCAAAATTCAACAATCCAAGTATATTCTTCTGAATGTCAATAAAGTGTATCCATGTGATTACAGCCACAAGAATGAACCACTACTGCTATAGTTTTTCCAGCGATTGTCACGAAATTTACCAGTGATGTAATGTCAAGAACGTGAAAATATAAAATATTAAGGATTCTGGAAGATAAAAGCCTAACCCCACGCATCTTGAACGAGGAATTAGGCTGATGATCTTACACAAATGCACCCGTTAGTTTAGTAAAAACTTCTTTATTGTTCATACTAATAGCAACCTTGAATGGAGGGTTTTTATGAAAAAAAGCCTTTTAATTCTGCTTGCTTGTTTGACCCTTTTCTCTTATTCCCCTGGCCAAGCCGAAACCGTAGCTGAAAATGATATACAATTGCGTGATGACGTGATTTTCACTATGCTTTATCCCTTTATTGAAAAGGAGTTGGAGAAGCAGTATGGCGAAGGTAAACAAATTGAGTGTGAAAAAATTATCAAAATTGAAAGGCTGCCCGTAGGCACTTACTTATTTAATGTTACCGTGCAGGCGATAACATTTGAAGGTGCTCACGATCCTCCTAATGATTTAGTGACAATCACTTTTAGTAATGAAAAATCCTTGGGGTGGCATGCTATTGATTTCAAAAGAAAGAGCTTAAAGCCAAATGAAATACCTAAATGCGATTGAAATAAGGTCTTTTAATATGAAGAAAAAATGGGTACAGTTTAGTCTGTAACCATTTTTTTGATATTTTATCTATTATTTCAGTTACTATCTTGTTATTTTAAAGAGGAATCGTTTTGAAATGTGTTTAGCGTTGTAAATTCGCATTTCCCTGACGGTACCCCAGAGAAGTCTTCTATTTCAAAATAATATTGAGTAAACTTAACAATGTCCCCTGCATTTACCTCTGTAAAAAAAGATACATTCCACCTTTATCAACATCTGAGGGTGTTGAACCTTTCACATTCACATTCGTAGTTGTCAAAGTCGCCCCCTAACAGAAGCTAATACTGCTTTTCACACTGGTATATCATTTTTCACTTGTAAAACCATTTCATCTTGGAAGACTGTTATCCTTCTCACCTCATCTTTGGTTTCTAACATATAAATAGATAAGATGTGTTTGGAGGGAAAAGTATGATTACGATTAGTTTGTGCATGATTGTTAAAGACGAGGAAGCCGTGATTGGCCGATGCTTGGATTCAGTCAAAGATCTTGTAGATGAAATCAATATCATTGATACAGGTTCTACTGATCGGACGAAGAATATTGTCAGCACCTATACGGAACGAGTTTTCGATTTTTCGTGGACGG
>NZ_CP193900.1:0-43150 GCF_050858885.1 Sporosarcina sp. A2
AATGCTAGAAGGAAATATTCGTACACATTTTTGTTTCTTCAAAAGTATTAATGAAAATGATGCCGAATTTGAAAATGAAACAGACGAAAGTTTGAAAAAAGAAAAAGTAGAATACGCTAAAAATAAACAGTACCTAAAAATAAAAGATTTAGAACGATATGGGATTAAATCAATCTTGGTAGAAAACTATTCGGATATTACAGAAATACTAAATAAAATCAAGAGACGTTATAAGAGTAAAAATATATTCATTTCAGGGAGTAATAGTGACCCAGACGTTTCTGAGTATAAGCTGAAAGGGAAAGCAGATGAATTTATTGCTAACCTATCTTGCCAATTGCATATGGAAGGATTTCAAATTACGACGGGATTGGGCTTGTATGTAGGGAATCAGGTAGTAAGCGGAGTCTTAGAAGGTATCGAAAAAACTCAAACTAGGAATATGGATTCTGCTATTAAGATGCGGGCATTCCCTCAAGTAATTAATCAGGAAGTTGATTCAAAGATAGTATGGACTTCATACAGAGAACGAATTATGGAAGACTGTGGCAGCGCAATATTTATAATGGGAAATAAAATGAATTCCGATAAAAAAGTTGTATATGCTAAAGGAGTTAAGGATGAATTCGATATAGCCCGTGCCCAAGGAAAAAAATTAATTCCAGTTGGCGTAACCGGTTATCAAAGTAGATTATTGTGGGAAAAGATGAACAGTAATCTAGAAGAATACTACCCCCATGCTGATAAAAGATTTAAAGAACTCTTTTCGAATTTAATGTTTGAAGAAACTTCTGAAGAAAAGTTAATTAAATCTATAATTGAAATAGTAAATCTGAATAGAGAAATATATTAACAACCCTTCTATTCAATTTGGAAATTTAAGGAGGATAACCAATGTCTAAAAAAGCATTCTTTTCTTTTCATTTTGGTAATGATGTAAGCAGAGCAAATGTAGCTCGAAACTCATGGGTAACTCAAGGTAGAGAATCAGCAGGCTTTATCGACAAAGCTGAATTTGAAAAAATTCAAAGAATTAGTGAGAGAGCCGTCAAACAATGGATTGATAGTCAGCTGAATGGCACATCTGTAACGGTAGTGCTAATAGGCGCCGAAACTTTTGATCGGCCTTATGTCAAGTATGAAATAGAACAAAGCTACAAGAAGGGCAATGCAATCATAGGTGTTAAGATCGGCGGAATAAAAGATATGAGAACAGGATTGACTAGTATTTCTCAAAGTGCTGTGAAAGTTGTAGGAAAAGATGCATATGGTAAAACGCTTTGGTTTAATGAGATAGCTTCAGGTATTTACGATTACGCATCAGATGACGGGTATCGTAATTTAGGAAGCTGGATATTAAATGCTAGACATGTCAAAGTTTAATACACGTTATTGCGTATGTGTACAATAAAATACTTCTAACATCTTGTTTCTTGTTTAAAAGTTTCAAGTTTAAATCAGACATTGTAAGTATATAAAACCTCCTTTACCGTTCTCGGTAAAGGAGGTTTTTAGAGTTTCTTCTATTATAATGTGTTAGATGTCTCTTCTTCGATTGTTTTTGCCAATTTATAAAAACTAGTTTTCTTAACCCCAGCTTCCTGCATTGCTTGCACTGCTGTTAATTCTTTAGCTTTCCATTTTCTATAAACCTCTTTAAACTCTTCTGAAAGCAGAACTTTAGGTCTTCCAAACTGAACCCCATTTTGCAACGCCAAATCAATTCCTTCACGCTGCCGTTTTCGAATGCGTTCTCGTTCCTCTTCAGCCATCCAGGAAAGGATCTGCAAAACTAAATCCGCGATAAAGGTTCCCATGCTGTCTTTATATTGCGTCGTATCGAGTAACGGCATATCCATGACAACAATATCGGCTTCGATGTTCTTCGTCAGGTCATTCCATTCCTGCAGGATTTCTTCTTTGTTACGACCAAATCGATCCAGCGAATGGATATACAATACGTCACCTTTTCGGATAATCCGTTTAAGCAATTGATAGTTTACACGTTCAAAGTCCTTTCCGCTTTGCTTATCCAAATAAATATCGCGTTCATTAATATCTAACTTTTTCATAGCATCCAATTGCCGACCTTCATTTTGATCTTTGCTGCTGACGCGTATGTAACCAAATTTGCGTTGTTCCATAATTCACCTCGTAAAAGATTCTTTCCTTATATTATACCTGAAAATCGTTCGTATAAGTATGTGTAAATTAATGGACGTTCGCAAAGTGTTTTTACACATTTATGAACATTAATCCCACTGTTTTTTTATCCATTTCAAACCGTTCGTTAAAGTGTACTTTTACGAACGGTTTGAACGACACTGTATAAATTGCAAATACTACAAAATGGAATTATTTTGAAGAGACGAGATGATTTATTGAAAAGTTTGATATAATCTAAATTAGATACTGAAACTCTAAAGTTCAACAAATGGGCTATAGCGATGCGGAATTGAAATAGACAATAAAGGAGTGGTAGATGTTGAAAATTAGTAGACAAGCAGAAAAAGAAATTCCCAACTTTTCTAGCCATAAATTGGCTCATGATTATTTTAAGAATAAGTACGGAAATCATTTTGTTATGATGAGTACTGAAGTCATTGATGGTCAAAATGTTTATTTTTATGGTTTGATATTAGATCGACATAATTTTGAAATTGGTCGGAAACAGCTGCTCAGAGATGGAGGAATAGTTGGGGCACTTGATTTCATGAATAGTTATCAACCAGTTGAAATTTTTGAAGATGGTCGGATCCACATCATTCACTAATTTTCATCGTTCAATTAAGCAATCGGGCCATTTTGTGGGGGGAGAGTATTTTGAAACGTCTTGTTTTAGGTATTTTTGTGATAATGCTTATTCTTTTAGCGATGTATCTTTTCATGTATGGAGGATTATAGAATTATGTAAATGGCTGTTGTCCAAGTATGATTGATCGCTTTCATTGTTTGAGGAGGTGGATTAATGAAAACCAAATCTATTATTGGCACAACTGTTTCAGTTTTGATTATTACCATCATGTTAATTATTTTAGTTAAAAACAACTTTGTAGCGGAGGAATATCCTAGCGGCATGATAGAAGATCAACCAAATAAATTGTTGGATACCGAATCCGAATTGTCAAGTAGTGATGTAAATATAGGTCTTGAAAATAACCAATTAGCTCCTGATTTTGAATTACAAAGTTTATCTGGTGAAAAGATTAGATTGTCTGATTACAGAGGGAAAAAAGTATTTCTTAATTTTTGGGCATCGTGGTGTGGTCCTTGTAAAGTTGAGATGCCTTACATGGAGAATTATTATAAAAAACACAAGGATTTAGAAAATGTTGAGATGATTGCAGTTAACATGACTAAGAGCGAATTAAATACCAAAAAAGTACAAGAGTTTGTGGATGCTCATGCGTTAACTTTTCCTGTTTTACTAGATAGTAACGGGGATATAGAGAGAATATATAAAGTGATTGGTCTCCCAACAACGTATTTAATTGATGAAGATGGAATTATTGTCCATGGGTTTGCAGGAGCAGTAAGAAACGACAATGATATTGAAAAATTGATTAACAAAATTAAATAAAATTACATATTGACCCTTAAGTATTAAGCTTATTTTAATGAACTAAGTGGATCTAAACTATATTAACAATCCACTATCTGGGTGCATTTCAGTAACACGACTATGTCGCAATCGGGCCAAATAATCGATAACTAAAAATCGTGAGGGGTTTTAATGAATAAAGAAATTGAAGAAAAAATTGTCAAAACGTTTTTCGTTAAAAGAATTCAGCAAAGAGTTCTGTTTGAACTCTCTTCACCACGTAAACGCTATGAGGCTTTTGGAAGACGAAACGATTGCATACGTAAAGAGTTAATGTTTGAAATACCTACACCAAATTCAGATCCTGAAGAGATTAAGAAGTTGTTAAAAAAACAAGGAGCCGGAAATATGTGCTATGTAATGACATCGGCAGAAAGTGATATTGATGGAGAAGAATTACCACTAACAAAAGCTTTAGAGGAATTACTTTGGTCAGGACTACCGTTTATTATTTCTTGCATACCAACTAAATTGGCTTTCTATCAAGGTGAACAGGCTTATGGTCCTCCTCAAAGGTTTATTTTGAAAAGATAATAGCAGTAATCTTGTTGAATTAACGGTACGGTTGCTTTACAAGTAATCGCGCCAATACCGCAATAGGGCCATTTTGTATTAAGAGAAAAGGAGAATGATTAGCTATGAAAAAGAAATACCTAGCTATAGTTGCTGTAATGGCATGTTCATTATTTTATTTTGGGAACGATTATATTTCTTCTGCTTTGCCAAATGAAGATGAGAAAATCGATAATCTTTTTGAATCGGATTTATATGATAATGCTGAAATGAAATTCGGCATTACTTTTATGGGAGTTGGTAAAAGTGAGAAGATCTTTTCAGTACAAATGGACGCAGGTAATTTAAATAATAAAGAAAAAGCAAAGCAGTATTTTGAAAAAGAACTTGCTAATAATGGCATTACTAATTACGAAGTTGAGATTTTAGATATAGTAAAATAAATTGACCATCTAACGAATGATGAATATTTTGGTGGATGTTCTTTAAACGGGTGCGATTGTGAAGTAACAAAAAGGTCTGATTTCCCAATTTAAATGATGGGGAATCGGACCTTTTTTATGTTTACACATAGTGTGAAATAACTCCAAAAGCACATGCTGATTTCAGGCTACTTGTCTTTTCTGAAAAAAACGGAACGCTTTGAATGAAAGAAAACCTATCATGAAGATTGGAACGGACATAACTGCAAGTGCAAACAGCATTAACGGAGATACCATGAAAACAAAAGTATTGAACAGAAAACCTGTGCTTTCTAAGACTACCAATAAAGCGATTAAAAGGAATATCCATTTTAAAATCTTCAACATAAGAATTACCTCCCTTGGTGACGATTTATTGCGCTGCTACTTTCGGCAGCACAATACTAACCGTTCTTATAGACCCTTTAGATGCAAGCAAGATACTTAGTGGTAGATACGAGCATGTTCTTGGCGAGTTTCTATCGCTAAGCAGATCTGAAAGGCTACCTCTGCTAATGTATTTGCTCTAAATGGGCTAGATTCTTTAAAAAGTAACGCTGTAAGACGCTCTAAAACGCATTTAGAAATGGATTTACGGATAACTACCCACTAAAACACTGATATGAAGCCGATTTAAAGAGAATCCATCCGTTTTATACACTGAAATCTCTGCCTTTCGTTGTTTTCTTTGTTTCCAGCGTCATAACCCAATCTAAAACGTGTTTAATTTCATAACCTCTTCGTTTCAATTCATCAGGAAAGGATATTTCATCATTTAAGATGGAGTAAAGATGAATTATAAAGCATTATCCTTTGTTCATTCATCTAATTTTATAATGTACTCACTTTCCGGCGTTTCAATTAATACCCTTATTGCTCGTTGTCCGTTGCCATTCTCTTCAAGTGTTCTCAATGTCTGATCAAGTATACTACTATCTTTATTCGTCCGTAGTATGGACATTACACCCGTATTCTTTCGTATAACTGCCGTTACAACCTGTTTACGCATTTATCTTTCTCCATTCCATGAACTGTATTTTAAACGTATTTTTTTGTATTGTATGAAACATCTTCATACAATACAAAACTTTCATCTTGAATATAAGCATTTTCATCTAAACGACTATCAGCATAAAAGCCTATAAAATAATCTACTTGATACTCTTGATTAAAGCAGCCGTCTAAAATTTCTTTGAAGTGTTTGGCGATTTTCCGATTTGCTCTAAAAGAGAATTGATATACTTTAATTCCTCTATATTGTCAGCTTCAATTTTTTGGAGCAGTACAGTAATCGATTGCATTTTCTTATGGAGATAACCATAATCGATTTCGTCATATGGACTTTGTATGGCTTGGATAACGGCAGCCAACTGCTCTGCTATAATCTTTACTTCTTCCGTTTCAAATGTTTCGTTTTTAATCTGCTGTTCTTGTAGCAAGCGATCCATTTCTTCTTTCGATAAACCGGATTGTGATTCGAATTCAACAGGGGAAAGAAATGTTTTTAACACCTCTAAATCGTTCAAATTATTTTCTCGGGTTTTATACTGCATGTGTTATCGCTCCCTTTAATTAATGTTTTTGAATCAAATCAAGAAAAACCTGTTTCCCTTTGCTCTCATAATTAGCAACTAAACTTTGAATCGCCAGGACAGTTAGCTGGGATTGGGATACACCTAATTCATCACTCATGTTCTTTAATTGATCCTTCAATGGCTCTGGTATAATAACGGCTATTCTTTTCTTTTCGATGATAAAAACCTCCTCGTCCATAAATTAATTATACCATTTTGTATATTAAAATGGTATCAAATAGATATCATTATTGTGTTTATTTAACACTCATAAAAAGATGGAACTTCATCTTTTTTCATTTTCAATATGGGCTTATCGGTCAGACAAATAAAAATTTTATTTGTTCCATTAAAGCAGAAAGTGTTGTGCTGCCCATTTCGTTTTTTGAAATGGGCCACACAATACTTTCTGCCGATCTTGGACTTTTAAAATAATGAGAAGGGGAATCCCTTCTCACATATAACCTTTTTCTTTTAGTGAAACATATTTATCGCCACTTAAAATAACATGGTCGAGCAATTCAATTCCTAGCAATTCGCCACATTCAACCAATCGTTGCGTTACTTCTATATCCGGTTTACTTGGCGTTGTATTGTTAAAGCTAGGGTGATTGTGTGCAACTACAATTGAAGAAGCGTTGTTTAATATCGCGGTTTTAAAAACTTCTCTCGGCGAAACAATAGAGCTGTTTAAATTTCCGATTGAAGCTCTGTGAACTGCACTCACTTGATTTTTTGTTGTGAGACAGATAACCAAAAATACTTCTCTATCTTCATCGCCTATCAATTTATGAGCAAAATGAGCAATGTCAGCAGGCTGTGTTATTTTGTAGGGCGATTCTTCTTCGCAAAGTGTTGTTACTTGTTTAATTCTTAAAACCTCCAATACTGGTTCTAATAACTGCACTGGTGCAAGTTCGATAGTTGTTTCAACCTTTGTGTCCTCGTTTTCTCGCAAGTCCATTTCTTCTCCACAATATAATTCATTTGCTGTTTTTACGGCTTCTTTTTCTGTCGTTGCCTCAACTTCCATGTTCAGTGTAAAAATCTCTTTGATTTCGATGTTGTGTTTTCTCATAAGTGTTATCGCTCCTTAGATTGTGTTTTAGATTTTGTCTCTTATTTTTTCCTTTCTGTTGATTTTCAGCAAACCATTTTTTTATGGAACTTAGGAGTGAAGCTGGAATCTTTAAAAATTCCATATTCCCACTCGTCAAACTGGCTCGTTCCTTTTGTTGTTTATGGTTCATTTTTTCAGTGTACTTAGTCGTTTGCTGTGATTATAAAAAAGACTGCCGAATCAAAAAGTGAAAGGGCGTAGCGTAGCGAAGTGCATTTTACCCTTTCACTTTTTGATTTGGTGGTCTATAATCACGGGTCAGCAAACGGCTTAGTACACTAAAAATGATCCATAACAAAAGGGGGCATAGAGTGGACGTGGGGGAATAGGTTTGGAATTTGGCACTTGACCTTTGCTCTTGATCTTCCTCTTTTGATCTTCGTAGTCGTTGGATCGTGAAGAAAGGTACAGGAACTTACGGACAGTTTGTGCTGCTACTTTCGGTTTTTGAAAGTGGCCACACATTACTGTCCGTTGTTATCGGACCCCTTTTAGATACAAGCGAGATACTTAGAGATTGTTAGGGGCGATTTTTCCCCTTACAACCTCTAAGTAGACCTGGAAGGCTACCCCTGCGCTCATTGCTCTTAAATCACTTAAAAAAGAACATAAAAAAAACAGCCCACTAGTTAAAGTGGACTGCTCTTATTCACCAAAATGATTCGAGAAATTAATTATTGAAAATTATAGTTATAGGTATTCCTTCTTTGTTGTCTTTACATTCTTTTAATTGATAAATCGTTTGATTATTCTTGTTTGTTTTTTCAATGCTTTTACATACATCTTCGTTTACTGCTTGATTTCCAAATTCGTCTGCTCTTGTATCGATTTTTGAACTCAACTTTTCATCGGAATATTTCAAGTCGTGAATAATTGGATCACCTTCATCAGTGTAATTTACTATACGAACTTCACTGTCCTTATTGTTAGAAACATCTCCTGTAAATTTTTCAAGTAGATCAAGGTTTTTTATGGTTCCGTGTGTATTGACTACGTCACTTTTAGAAGGTGAATATTCACCACAGCCAGAAAGAAACAACGCTACTAAAACAAGAATAGACACCTCTTTCATCCCAATCACTCCTTAGATTTTAAGTATGACTACTTTTAGTTTATTACCAATAATCAGTTGACTATAGTCCTATTATACACTACTATTAACATATATTACAATAAGGGGGATAATAATGAAAAATAGTATATCAGCGTTATTAATGTTATGTATTGTACTGTTAATTGGTATTGGGGCACCAATTTCTGCAAGTGCTGATTATTTCGCTAACACACGAAGTTTTTATGGTGTATCTTATCATTCATCAGTCGATACTAAATTTACTGATGGAGGGGTTACCTATTCCTATCGCTCTCTTTTTGACGAAGCAAGACCTAAATGGCATAATAAAGCGCCTGGCGTTAATTTAACTAGAACCACGCATACATGGTCAGATACTTATTATGTAGGTAGTACAAGCGACCCTACAATGGTTGGAAGGATTTTCCCTTATAATGGGTCTTATGACAATGTAGGGCTGGACGCCTATTGGCTATATGTAAATGTTTATGTCTATCACAATAAGTTTAATGAATTTAAATATTCCAAAGCCAAAAGATTAGCAACCATGACACATGAAGTTGGACATAGCGTTAAAATGAAGCATCCCGCTAGTTATACTGGTAGTTCCGTAATGCACCAAGGACCAGCAAAAGCTACATCTCCAACAACATGGGATATAAATGAATTAAATAAAAAATGGTGATAGGGGAAAAAAATGAGAATAAAACTAATAATAGCAACTTTAACTATTATACTAATATCTGTAAGCGTTTATTCTTATACAAATTTAAAGGCTTCAACTAAATCTAGTGATTTTGATAATTCCATTTCAACAACTACAGATAATAAACAAAAAACGGTTATAGATAAAACACAAACAATAAATGAAATAAGTGTGATAGGGGATTACGCATTACCTACTGATCTTAAGGAATTTGAAGAGTGGGTTGACATTATCCTTATCGGAAGTCCTACAATGCCATTTCTAGAAAGGAAACATGAAGCAACATATTCATCTGATGGGTCGCTAGAAGACTTTTTTACACGTACAGAGATAGAGATTGAAAAAGTATTGAAAAATAATTCGGATATAAAATTAAAGAAAGATGAGCTTTTTAATATTGTAGAACCTTCTGTTGGTTTAATTAAAGAATCAAATAATGAATCAACGAAGATCACCACTGGCCCATATAACGAATTAGAAAAAGATAGTGTATACTTAATTTTTCTGAAAAAGAATTCCAATAATGACTACGCTATAGCACTTAACGTTCTTGGTAAATATAATATTGATGACACTGATAAAAAAGATACTGACGTAGAACGATATCATTATGAATATGAATCTTGGAAAGATTTAAAGCAGGATTACAAAAAAAGCTTAAAAAAGAAATATGGATTCTAATTAATATACTATTTAACTCAAAAATCCACTCTTGCAATTAGGGTGGGTTTTTAATTTTACCGGGATGAAGATTTGAACATGCCCTTCGTAAACCTGGCTACTCCTGCGTGAATTGCTCTTAGATCACTTGAAAAAGAACAAAAAAATAGCCCACCATTTTTAAAAGTGGACTACTCTTTCAATTTATGAGAAATCAAACTCGACTTTTCCTTCATTCAACTTCAATTCCGCTTCAAAGGTTTTTCCTTTTTTAGATTTAAAACCCTTTAATTTCGCCGTCGCTCCTTTTTCACAAAGCGTTTTTATCATCTTTTCAGAGAGGGATTTTTCTGCTATTTTTTTAAATATCACGAACTTACACCCTTTTGATTCTCCGGAGCAAGCGTACACTTTATTTATATCAAAAATATGTCCTTGTTTGCAGACGGGACAACCCGTAATGTAGCTTCTTTCTTCGGCCTGTTCCTTCAATGCAACGATCTTGTCATTGCTCTCAATCTTATCTTTTGTTTCAGCAATCGTCTTTTCAATGAATTTTTTCGTGTTTTGGATAAAGGCTTCTTGATTTCCAGTGCCTTCACCAATCTTTTGAAGATATAATTCCCACTTTGCTGTCATGGTCGGACTGGCCAACAATGTGCCCTTAACAGCTTCACAAATAATTTGCCCTTTTTCAGTGACGTAAACAATGTTCTTTTTCACTTCAATGTAATTTTGTTCTTTCACTCGTTCAATTACTCCGGCTCTTGTCGCTTCCGTGCCAATGCCTTCAATCTCTTTTAAAATGGCAATCTCATCATCTTCATCAACGTATTTGCCGCACGTTTTCATTAAGTTAATCAATTGCCCTTCTGTGTACGGTTTCGGTGGTTTGGTGAACCCTTCAACAATCTCAAGCTTACTTTGTACTGGATTACTTTCTGCGACAAGCGGTAAAGTTTGATTGTCCTCCTCTTCTTTTTCAGCAGTTTGCACAATCGCTTTCCAACCTTTTTCAATTTCCGTTTTACCGATGGTCTTAAACTCAATTCCTTTTACGTCTGTTAAAATCGTGGTCTCCTCATAAATATAATCTTCGGCAAACATACAAAGTGTCGTGAGCATAACTTCTCGATAAACATTCTTCTCCTGGTCGGATAATTCATTGAATGTTTTTTCATCAGCAACCTGCTTAGTGGGTACAATCGCAAAGTGTTCCTGAACTTTTTCATTATCGACAAATCGCTTATTTGGCTCTAATGATTTTGTTTTGAAATCAACTTTCATGAACTCTTTATAAGAACCTAGATTATCTTTAATATACTCAAACTCGCCAGTCGTAATAAAATTGCTATCGGTTCTTGGGTAAGTAAGTAATTTCTTTTCATATAAAGTTTGAGCAATTTTCAAAACGTCTGACGGTGTATATTTCCAACGCTTATTCGCTTCACTTTGCAGACTAGATAAAGAGTGCAGCCGTTTAGCAAGAGTACGCTTCTCTTTCTTTTCAATGGACTTAATCACTCCACTGTCTTTTAAATCAATCCCTTTATCTTGGAGAACTTTCGCGATTTCATCTTTTGTATCTGTCTTGTAATCTGCTTTTCCGATGTACGATCCATTCGCATGGGTGAAATTCGCTTCCCATCGGTAGAACGGTTTTGCAACAAAATTCTCGATTTCCTTTTGTCGCTCATTTATCAAGACAACTAAAGGTATTTGTATTCTACCGACACTAAAACTTCCATGCCCTGTGATTCCTTTATTTTGAAGGTGTAAACTGAAATAAGGAGAAAAATTCATGCCTATCAACCAATCACTTTTTTGTCTTGCTTGGGCTTCCAAAAATAGATTGTAGGTATCTGCTCCATCTTTCAAATTCTCGAACCCTTTTCTAATCGAATCCACTTCTAATGAATTTATCCATAAACGCTTTATCCTTTTTTTACTCGCCCCGGCTTGATTTATTATTAGATGGGCGATAGCTTCGCCCTCTCGATCGCAATCGGTAGCTACAATCACTTCTTTAACATTAGAAGAATTAATTATTTTAGCTACTTGGTCATAGTGGGATCGGGTATGTTCATTCGGAGCATAGATGAACGGTTCGGGGAAGATAGGTAAGTTTGAAAGCTTCCAGACCCCTAATTCCTTCTTATAATCTTGTGGTGGTTGCAAGCCGATTAAATGACCGATACCCCACGTTATAATTGCACCATTCGGGAAGGTCTTGTTGGGCTTTAATGTAATGGAGTGCTTGTCTTTCGTTTCAACTTCATAAGCACTAGAATACGCTTTGGCTTGGCTCGGTTTTTCAGCGAGTATTACTTGGGGGATGTTTGTTCTCATAAGTGTTATCGCTCCTTTGAGTTAGTGAGTGCTGCAAGGTGGATCCCCACTTTGCCTCGCTCATACTTTATAGTTCCCTACCGTCTGAACCTCTCCTTCTTCGTTGAGCAGTCCGGTCACGCTTGTTCCGTCCTGAATCTCGGCTTTGGTCATGCTGCGCCTGTTGCTGTATCGCCATAAACAACTGGTTGATGATGTTTTGCGTCTGCTCTTTCATGCTCTGCTTAATCTGGGCCTTAGAATCGTTGCCTTTGTCGTTATCTAACTGATGATGAACTGACTCTTGTTGAGCCTGTACGCCCTTCAAGAACTGACCATGATTTAACTGTTCTTTCTCCATATCACTTAATCGGTCATACGCTTCTAAAAGAGTAATCTTCGTTTCCATGTCGTGAGTTTGTATGTCTGGTGCAAAGCCCTTCTTCTCTAAATCCACATTGATATAAGGTTCAATATCTCTGACATAACCTTCATATTGATCCTTTAAATCTGCGAAGGTGCGTGCTTGGATAATCTCTTTATGAAGGTCGGGAATGTCTTTACTCATTCGATTAAATTTATCAATGGATCGCTGATAAATCTTAATTGAAGTCATCGTTTGTTTCGCCTGTTTCCACAACGGAACAACCATATTATATTCATTCTGTTTTGCGCGTGTTTGATAATGCTCTTTCAGTTCATTGTATGGAATAATTTCATGTGTATCTTTCATGGTATCTAATGCAAATGCTTTTTCCTCTAAACTAACTTCTTCAAAATTTTCACCTTCATAAATGATAGCAAATTCTGATTCCAAAACGTCTTTTTGATAGTCATAGACAATTTGAGAATCTTGTTTAAGGTTATCAAATTGAAGTTGCTTATTTTTGAAACTCTTTTGACTTGTTCTTAAATCATTTACTTGTTTTTTAATATCATCTTGGAATGTATCTAAGGAGTATCCGTATTTTTTAACTGATGTTTTATTCTCTCGATACTCACTCAACACTTTTTTATAGAATCGTTCTGAAACGTCTAACTTTGTTCTTTCTGCATCTAGCTGTAACTTCCAACTATTTCGAGGATTATGGAACTCATTATACATTCGATTAGCGATATTGAAATTAACATATGTCTTTGCACGTTTCCCAATTTTTTTATGAGCATTGACTTCTTCACTCGTCAATGGTCTTCTGTTTCTCTTTTCAATTTCAAATGAATCATTCATATCTTTTTCATTCTTATAATCATCAATGGAAACAACAGAAGAATGTTCTTTTGAAGCCTGAACAACCTTTTCATTATAAGCTTTAATTTCTTCATTCTTTTTACCGAAGTAAGTTTGTGGTTCGTATTCTTTTCCCTGCTCTAGTGCTTCATCTTTTAAACGCTTTTCATATTGATAATTCTCTAAAGACAATCGTTCAGCCGGTTTAATTTCAAGCCCTTGATCTTCATATGATTTATGAGAAAAAGTTAAATCATATCCATGTTCTTTTGATTTTTCATTGAGTTTTTCTGCGAAGTTTTCTCTCCACTTAATTAAAGTTGATTTGCTATTCCAGTCATTTATTTTCACTGACTTAGTAACTTTCCAACCTTTTTCATCAAAAACTTGATTTCCCTCTTTATCTAATACAGGAATACGCTTTGATTTGTTTTTGTTCCATGTACCATCTTGGTTGAACTCTCTCATAGTTAATAAAATATGAGCGTGAGGGTTGTTCTTTTCATCTCTATGAATTGAAACATCTGCAACCATTCCATCATCTACAAAATTCTCTTGAACGTATTCTTTTGTTAACTCAAATTGTTGTTCTTCGCTGAATTGATTCGGAAGAGAAAGAAGAATACTTCTTGCGATTTGTGAACCTTCTCGTTTCTCATTTCTTTCAACTTCATTCCATAATCTTTCACGTTCCAAAGTCCATTCGGGAGCGTGTTCTGGTTTTAAGATAAATGACTGTGGTTGGACTTCTCTATCTTTATATGATTTTGTTTCACCATCACGCTCAGAATATAGTTTTTCCCCACTGCGATATGAAGCCATTGCAACAGATGAAGAAGTTGAATTATTAACTACTCGACAATCAAAGTTATAATATCCATTTGTCACTTATCTCACCACCTTTACTTTTGATTTAGCCCCCGCTGGAAACCCCTGTGGGAAACATAATCTTGAACTTTGTTTTATGGTCTTAGGTCTACCCGTCGAATGCAGATTTTTCCTGAAAGGAAAATCACTGCGTATAGATGGGCACTCAGTTTTAACTTCGTGATTATTGTATCATCTTTTGGTATGGTTTTCCATGGTTTTGGTTTGATTTACCAAAGTATTTAATATAGAATAAGGACAAGTCAATATATTTGAAGGGAGTTTTATAAAATGTCAAAAAAAGTACAAAGAGTGGTAGACCGTAAAAACAAAATGGAAGAAAAGATTTTAAAAATGCAAGAGGAAATGAAAGAATTAGAACGTAAAGCATATGAAGAAGTAGGACGTCTAATATTTAAAGAATGGGAAATCGGTGCGGATGTCGATTCAGAAGTAGTGATTGATATTATTTCTTCACTGAAAGAAGAAGCACAAAAACTTTTGTTGAGTGATGAAGTACATTTGGGAAAGAGCGAGTTAGAAGAATCAGAAACACAACTGACGTAATTCTTCTATACAAAAGACAAAGTCAGTTAATCGAGCGAGAAAAAAGAAAGTGGCGATCCTTCATGAATAATGAGCGAAAGAAACGTGCAAATCGTTTGATTCAAAAAGGAGCATTATTAGAAAAATATTTTGATTGTGAGGACTTAACCCCTGAACAAACAGAGGAATTATTAAAGATATTCTCTGATTATGTTAATCATAATAAACCTGATTACATGAAGGGGATTGATAATAATGTCTAATGAATATGAACCAAAATATTTAGCTACCCTTATTTATGATAAGAAGAATAACGATCGATCAATTATTATAAAAGACTACCAAACTAATAAACAAATTGAACATAAAATTAATGATGATTTACAGTTTTATAATCAATATGCAATCTATGTTACTGACAAGGACAACGAAACTAATAAGGTTCCACTGGACCAAATTTTAAAAGAAAAAAATTATAAATCAATTTCTCAATCTAACGAAAATAATAAAAGTGTATCTTTCATTTTGCATAAAACCGAAATAGCTTTTCTAGAAAAACATAATTTTATTGATCAAAGTAATGAAATGCGTTTAGCTAATGCAGTTTGGAATTATGAAATAGATAATTCCGAATGGAATTCCCCTGAACCCGATATGGATATTGACGAAAATAAAGCATTTTTCATAGATCGATATAACTCTATAATTAACAAAGAAAAAGAGTATCAACTAGCTGGTACCAGCTTTGGTTCATATACTATTAAAATGGATTTAGATTTCGATAATTTAACTTACAAAGAAGAAATAAAACATTTTTACACCCATGAAAAAAAAGAAGAAGTTGTATTATATAAGTCGATTGATGAAATGACTAAAGCCATAAAAGAACATAATCTTGAACAAGTTTCAAGAGAATCAATACATTCTTTTGATAAGCAACTTCAAGGACAATACGAATTAAAACAAGAAGCTAGAAAACTTTTAAATGAGTATAGTTTTGATTCGACTGATTCAGAACTTAAACCTGCATACGCATTAAATAGCTCAAAACCATATGACAGAATGGTCGATTTCATTGATGAAAAGGCGCAAGCATTTATTTTAAATAAATCTTTAAATCAAACGGACTTAAATACTCTTTCACTACAAAAACAATGGACAGATTTAGAAAATAAATACCATGAATTAGGTAATACGATTTCGCCTGATAAGTTAAATCGAGTAACTGCAAAAATTGTAGAAAATAAACTAGACTTTAGTAAGTGTTTAACAGACGATAAGATGAACAACCGGGTCGTGACAATGTTCAAATCAGACAAAGAACTTTTAAAGCACTCCGTAGACTATTTACAGCGTTCTAAAATGTATACCCTACTATCAAGTGCTAAAAATGAATTAGCTGCTGTACGCATTAAGAGTAACGGGTTAGAGAACGAACGAGAAACCATTTTAAAAGGTAAAATTTCCGATTTAGAAAGTCGTATAGCTCCCCCGCTTAAAGCTACACTGGAGAATGTGAATGCAAAAGTTAATTCATCTTCTAATGTTCGGGCAACCGAAAAGAATTTGGAGATTCTTAAATCAAAAACAGCAGAACAAGTGCATACAAATGCGGAAGAACCAGTACGGGCTACTCCTAAAAAAACACATTCAGCTGAACTCTCACGATAAAAAAGAATGTAGCAAGACCACTTATGGTCTTGCTACATTCTTTTTTATTTGAAATCGTAAGTATATATACGGAGATATATACGTTTATATATTAGTATATATCAAGATACGCTAATGTATATATGTTAATATATCCTTGTATATATTAGTATACACAAGGATATATTAACATATATACAATAGTATATCTAATAGTTGACTTTAAACAAAAACATATATACAATGGTATATATACACAACAAAGGAGCGATAACTTATGAAAAATTGGGCTATTGATTTTGGGAATGGGTACGTTAAAGCGGTTAGTGAAACGGGGTCTTTCGTGATTCCCAGTTTGATTGCAACAAAAGAGCTGGAAGATAACGCTGTTTCTTCTGCATTTGAAAATACATTCAACGTAAACACTTTCAAACGAAAATCAGATGATGAAGAGTATTACTTTGGAGTAGAGATTGCAAAAGAAGTTGATGAAGTTGATCTCACTACAACAAATAGTAGTAATGACCGTTACAACACTTTAGCTTTTCAACGAATGGCTGAATTTGCTCTAGCTGAACTTGCTGTGTTTGAAGATGATCCCAGCAAGGTCGATGTAAGACTTGTAACTGGAATGCCTTCAAATGAAATAGAATTTACCGGTCTGAAAAATGGGTTCATTAAATTTCTAGAAGGAGTTCATGTTGTTTCTAGAAATGGCCAGGATATTATAGTTGATGTTAAAGAAGTAATTGTTATCGAACAACCACTTGGGACATTGTTTAATATTTACTTAAATGATAAGTCGCAAGTCCATAGCGATTTTAAATTCGGAAACATTGTAGTCGTAGATTTCGGGAGCGGTACTACGATTATTGATGAATATAAGAAAATGAAAAGAGCAAAAAGTACAGTGAAACAAAACGGAATGCGTCAATTCTACAAAAATATAGCTAAAGTTTTATCTAAAAAAAATGAACTGAACATTGATCCATTGCATATTGAAGAAGGAATTAGAAATAACTCATTTTTAGCAGAGTTTGGTCAGCATAGATTGCCATTCCGTCCTATTTTCGACAAAGAAGTAACTAGAAAATTAAATGAAACACTCGCTGCCTATGAGGATACGGTTGAAGAACAGGGAGTGACTGCATATGTAACCACTGGTGGTGGTGCCAATGTATTCAACGAAGTCTTGAAGCAAAAGAAAAATAACTTCATTCCCACTGAAAATTCTCAAATGGCTACTGCAAACGGTTATTTAAAACTTGCGAAGTCACTTGATAAATAAGGAGAGATTGAATGACTACCAAAAAGAAATTACTTTCTTACAACACGATTAAACACCCACTGGTTGCACAATTCTTTGATGAATTAGAAGACACAAATTTAGCTTCTCATTACGTGAGACAAGCTATCGAGTTTTATCAACTGCATAAGAACAATGAAACGTTACAGACACTTAGCAATGCTTCTGAAAGTGTCGGAAAAGAAAATCCCCCTGTATCGTCCGAGGAAAATTCGGACGATACAGGGGAATCTGATGATAATTACGTCAATTTCGATGCAACAAAATATCTGAACAACTAGAAACCGTTTAAAAGCTATTTGCAGGGCCTTTTATAGGGTTGAACAGTTCAACCCTATAAATATGCGTTCAATAGATTTAAAGCCATCTGTGTGCCCTCTAACCAACTATAAAGTGATTCTATTTCTAGGACAAACTATCCTTATTCATTTTTCTGATATAAAATGATACTAGGTTACAAAAAAAGACAAAAAAATATCCGAGCATTCAATAGAATGATCGGACACGAAAATTTGGTGTTATTGTGTTACTCACTATGACCAATATACCATATGTAGTATCTTTGTGTCTATTCGTTTGTTTTGTTTGCTCCTATAGGGGTTTTTAAAGTGAATAATCAATACGTAACAATTTACGAAGAATATAAGCACAAGTTCTTCCAGTTACCGCAAGTCTTCTTTGTAAGTGAGAAGTATAAAGATATGTCCAACAATGCAAAAGTGGCATGGGCGATCCTACGCGACCGTTCATCGTTATCAAAGAAAAATAAATGGTTTGACACGGATACAGGCAGAATTTATTTCATTTTTAAAAATGATGAGCTTATGGAAATGTTGAACATCACTAGCGAAGCAACAGTGGTGAAGATTAAAAAAGAATTAGTAAATGCTGGCCTAATCGAGCAATTTAGACAGGGCTATAATCGTCCAAATAAAATGTATTTGCTATATCCCGAAGTCGTGATGGACGATATTTATAAGATTGACGAGTTTGAAAACTACTCAACAGAACCCGATGGCACATCTAAACAAATTGAAGGGGAACAGGCTTCAGCCTTAGAGCCACAAGGAACTTCAAAAAATGAAGCTCCAAAAAATGAAGTTCCGGAACTTCAAAAAATGAAGCCTAGTAATACTGAGTTAAATAATACTTCTTTAAAGATAGATAAAGTAATAGATACAATAGATACTGAAACAGACTCATCTACAATCAAATTAAATAATTCTTCTCTAAGTGAACAAGACGAGTTCATGATAGACGCTTTCTTTAGAAACAATAGAGTTCCTGAACAATTAGGTCGTTGCTTAAAAGTATTTTCATCAACACTTGAAGAAGCAGAGTACTATGCAGGTGTAATATACAGAGCAAAAAAAGCAATCGAAAAACAAGTAGATTTCCAATTCTATTTAGAAGATAGGCTTGATGTTGAAATAGCTGTAGTTGATAGTTTTAGTCGAGCAATCCGGAAGATCGAAAAAGCAAGTCCTGATGATAAAAAAGTAAATAGTAATGAAGCCTATATTTACAGTTGCGTTTACAATGCGTTAAAAAAACACTTTGAACCAATTCTTTATTCTAAGCAAAACGATAATAGAAATAAAACTCCACAATATAATGAAAATGGAGTTAAAACAGTACCACTTTATAATTGGCTAGAAGAGCGTAAAGGATAAAATACTGGATGATAAAAAGAGCAACAGAGATGATGGTTTCTCTGCTGCTCTTTTTTTCTTGAAGTAACCTTTTGTAACTGTATATTCGCTATATAATATCTTTTTTTAAAAGCTTAATAGACTTAATAACCTTTAACAAACTTTTGATCCTTAGAGCCACAAGGCTTTCAACGTTTTATCGTGTAAAATGTCTCCCTGTATCGTGTAAAATGTCTCCCTCTATTGTGTAAATCACCTCCCTTTGTTGTGTAAAATGTCTCCCTTTATTGTGTATTGTGATATAATAATACACGATAGAGGAGGGGTTTTACATGGGTAGGGAAAATGAAAAAGAACACTTAGTATCATACGAGAATAGCATTAAAAAAAGTAATGAGTTTTCAATGGCTAAACTTAATCATGGGTTATCTTTGAATCAAATGCAGTTATTAGCTTATGCTATCTATTGCACCCAGCAAGACGGCAGCACTAAATTTATAAAGGCCGACTTTGAAAGGAAATTTGGTCTTAGTAGATATAAAACTGATGATGCTTATAAGGATAGTGAAAAGGTTTCGGCATTAAGATATAGCACCCAAGATCTAGAAGCGAAAAAGTTTAGATTTACAGCTATATTTACGGACCTTGAGTATGACAATGGAACATTTAAACTAGAATGGAATCCAATCTTTCTCCCTCACATTTTAGAAATGAAAGATTATTATGTTACAACTGATTTAACGATTACCTCACAATTTAAAAGTAGTTTCAGTTGGACTTTGTACGAATATTTAAAAGCTAGTTACGGTGCCTATTATACCTCTATTTCAAAAGAAGCGATTTTGTGTTTATTTGGTGTTGAGAATAGAAAAACTTACATAGATAGTACTTCTCAATTTAAAAGGGGAGTATTGGATGTCGCGATTAATGAAATTAATCGATATACAGAACTTGAAGTATGGTACAAGGAAAAGAAAAGGGGACGTGCTATTATTGGATTTGAAGTACATTGGTCTACTGGAAAAGTGGTTCAATTAGCAACAGAAAAACAAGGTGAAGAATTACAAAGATTGGTCGATGAAGTATTCTCCTTGTGGGAAAAAGTGCAACAAATGAAAAATAAAGATAATAAGGAAAACGCTAGAAATATAATTATAAAGACAGAAGATATGCGAAGAAGTAAAGGGGAACAATTAACTTCAAAAGAAGCTAATAAATATATTCCACAAGCGAAATTTAACCTTAGATCAATAGAAACGATGATAAAAAATGATAAGGAACCAACTGTTAAAACCGTGCCGTTGTATAATTGGCTAGAAGAAAGAGAGTGAAACAATGCAAACAAACATAATCAGTTTGGAGAATCCAAATGAGACACGTATTCTTGATGTTAACGAAGAATTTTGGTCAGTGGTTAATTTTGTTGCGTTTTACAGTCAGCTAATTGAGGTAAGAATGATTAACGGTGCTACTCATAGTTTTTTACACTACTGGGCTTACGAAGTGATAAAGGATAATAATCATCCAGAAGAACAAAGACAAGAAATATACAAACTTGAAGGGTGCAGTTTCCGTTTTTCAAAAGATAGTAAGGAATTCACAAACTGGTTATATTATGAATGTAAGAAAAGAGATTTACTATTATTTTAATACTCTTAGGGATTTGTTTATAAACAAATAAAAAGAGCAGTAGAGACGAAAGATTCTCTGCTGCTCTTTTTATTATGGAATGGAATATAAGTTCACTGGTTCATTTATTGGGTTGAAAATCTTTTAATCCTTTGGATATTAGGAACCGAACTGCGTCCGTTCTGTTCATGAAATTATAGTCCTCTGTGAACTGATCCACATCGTTAATTAGGGCAGTTGGAATTCTTAAATTCATAGTAGTGTACTTTTTCTTATCCTTTTCTTCGTCTTTCTTCATGTTCTCGAAGTCCGTCATGTAATCTCATTCCTCTCATGAACCACTTATGTACTAAAGTGATATTAATATTGTGTTAAAAACAGTATAACAAATCTAGTAAAACATTGATACTTTTCTAAAAATGGTGTATAATAGATTCATATACATGAACTAAACAGGTATTAATAATACACCTTTTAGACACATGAATATAAAAAAGCGTTGTTGATCCGGTGTAATAAATTGGTATCTCAATGCACAAAAAGGAGAGGATTTGCATGTTTGAATCATTAAACAATCTACTGAATGGACTTTTTGGTGAACTCCGAACACTCGGTATTTCGATTTTCGCTATTGGTCTTATCGTCATGGCTTTGCTTACTGCATTTGGTGGCGAGGAAAATAAACGTAGCTTCCAAAAAGGCTTTGTAGTTTGTATTGCCGGATTAATCGTTTTCTTTGGAGCAAAACCCCTTATTACTTGGGTACAAACATTCTTCTAAAAAGGAGTTGAATGAGTATGAATGACAACAATTCAAACTCCCTGCACCGCAAGAAAGAATTGAAGGAACAAGGACTATTAGAAATTCCAATGCAAGTGGACTCTTCCCGTTACTTTATCAATAACATTCGGTGGGCTGATGTGGTGTATACAGCCCCCTTTTTATTAGTAACGGTCATCATTCTTTACTTCCTAAGTGATACAGGGAATCTATCAACGACAACGATTATATTCTCGTTTTTACCACCCACAATCGTCCTCGTTCTATTATGGGTGAAACACTCTGATCGAAAGAATATTTCACTGGTGACAGTCTTTAAATGGCGATTGCAGTTTATAAGAAGCAAGAAGAAATACGAAATGTCACGAGAAAGGGTGAATGATATGAAAGAAGATATTCGTTCACAATTAGGGATATGGGATATAAATAATGATTGTTTTGAAACACTGGATAACCACTTTGTAAAAGTGGTTGAAGTATCTTCGGTGAATCTAACCGGTATGTAGAACAATGACAGAATGAAAACATTGCAGGCGTATCAAAGTTTTTTAAATAACCATGCGTTTTCATCATTCCCATTGCAAATCGAGCAGTTTTCAAGACCGGTCAATCTGAAAGGGTATCTTCAATGGGTGCAACAAAAGAGTGCAAATGAAAAAGATATAGTCAAACGTATTTTGAACGAAAGCTACATTGACAAGACACTCGAAATTCAAAAATCAAAAAAGATGGTATCGAAAGCGCGTTACATTATTGTTCGTGAAAAGATTGGATCCAATAGAGAGAAGTCACTCAACAGCATTGCAAGAAAAGCGGAAACGTTAGTTGCTGCCTTTTCTAATATGCTTCCTGAAAAGCATAAACTTCACGCTGCTACATTGGATAACGAAGAACTCTTTGATTTAATTTACAGTGCAATCGATTACGAAAACGCTCAAATTAATTCGGGAATGAGAAACAATGCTCAAGCATTGTTCAAGTCCATTACTTTAGGAAATAAAACACATGCTGAAATAGCTAGTGCAATTGAAGAAGAACGATTTAATACCATTTACTAATGCCAGGGGAGCGATAACACATGAAAATATTCTCCAACTTATTTAAAAAGAAAGAAGAAACTACATTTGAAGATAGCGTTGTTGAATCAAATGTGATTGTAGATCAAATCGCACCTGATTCTATCGAGATTGGTGAGAACTTCGTAAGAAGCGGTAACAACTTTACGAGAACTTTAATCTGTGTTGATTTTGAGCCATTACTACAACAAAGCGATATTCGAGAGTTGAGTGAGGTTAGTGAAAACATCAGTATTGTTCAATTCTTAAATATTTACGATAAGTCAAAGGTCCATGCGGAACTTTCAAGATCCATTCGGCAAAACAACGCGAAATTGAATGAGTCGAATCTTTCACCTTCTGTTCAGGAAGATTCAAAAGCACAAATTGAAAGTGCTGAAATGCTACTGCGTCAACTAGTTCGGACTAAAGAGCGTATGTTCATGTTCCAATTACTCATTCATGTAGTTGCTCCAACAATGGAAGAACTGGAAGCAGTCAGTACGCAAGTCAAAACCGTCACTTCAAGTATCGGGAAATTAATTTTCCCAATGACAAGAGCGAAAGAATCATTCGATAGTTTTCTCCCAATCGGAAAAAACAAAGTCTATGATTTATCGTATCGAGCAATGAATAGTGAAGCTGTAGCAATGTTCTTCCCTTTTCATGAGAACGAGATTTTCGATGAAGAAGGAATTATTAAAGGGAAAAATATTGAGACAAATAATATTGTCATGATTAACGATAAAAATTATTTAAACAAACACGCAACCTATATTGGTTCAACAGGTTCAGGAAAATCCACCGCTATGTTTTCTGACATGGTAAGAAGATATTCATTTGGGGATAGAATCATCGTCATTGATCCAAAAGGGGAGTTCGGCAGACCATTCAAAGAAATGAAAGGTGAGTGGGTGAAGTTTTCCTTAGAAGGAGAATCGATTATCAATCCATTCGATTTACCCCAACATAGTTTTGTAGATCAAGAGGGAATGGTTACTCAATCTAATCCTCTCTACGACAAAATTTCTACTTTGATTACTATGTTCCAGCTGATGTATTCCGATATGGATGATTTGCAGTCAGACGTTCTTTCGGAAATTTTACTAGAGTTATATGCAGATGATCGATTCGGGAAAACAATCACAATTGAATCGGATGTTAGATTATTAGGCCCAACTGATTTTCCAACGATGAAAAACTTATATGATGTGATTCAAGAAAAAGAAGAGAGTAATCCCGAACAATACAAGATTTTGATAAAGTTTCACCAAACTTTGAAAGCTTATGCAACAGGCACATATGCAAACTTGTTTAACGGTTATACCAATGTTGATGTGAAAAGCGATTTAATCTCGTATGACTTAATGAGTGTTTACAATCACCCACGAGTTCAAAAACCATTGTATTTTCTCCTTCTCTCCTCGCTTCGTGATGAAATCATGAAAGGAGATAGAAGGTCCACACAACTATATATTGATGAAGCACATATCATTGCTGATCCACGAGTGACCGTTGCGATGGAATACCTCTATGAAATGATGAAGGTTGTCCGTTCCTTCAACTGTGGAATTACAACAGCAACCCAACAAATACAAGACTTTTTAAGTGCAAAGGATAATAACAGGAATTATGGTGATGCGGTTATTTCACTTTCAGTTCAGCAGTTGATTCTTCCGATGCAAAAGAAAGAAGTTATGTTCGTCAATAAAGAAATGCACTACGACTTTTCAGAAGATGATATTGATTTCTTGGAATTTCAAGAGGTTGATAGAAATGAAAAAGCCGGAAAAGGTTTCTTATTTGTCGGCAGCCGAAAAATCAAACTACAAGTGGAATTAACGAATATAGAAAAGGAGTTATGGATTAACAAAAACTATGAGGTCTTGGAGAATAAGGGGCTGTGATTTATGGGCAACTCAAAAGAAATTTTAAAGACTAGTAGTAGCTTACTCTTAAAAAAACTTTTAGCTTCTACGGTGGGTTTGGTCATTGTTGCTATTGCCCTTGTAGTCATTATTATCATTGGTGTTATTAGTGGTTCTGATGGTAACGGAAACGGTGCTTTAATTGGTGGAAAGGCACTTCCTGAAAGCGTTATGCAATGGGAGGGCGAAGTGCTTGAAGCAATGGAAAAGCATGGAGTAGACGAATCTCACCTACTTGTCCTATTAGCCATTATGAATCAAGAATCAAAGGGTGATATTTTTTATTCAAATGGTGATATTTTTCAATCATCGGAAAGCAAATGCGGTTACATTGGGTGCATTACAGATCCGATAGAATCAATCGATCAAGCAGTGACTTATTTTAAAGGCGTTCTTTTGAAAGGAGAAAGTCTAGGTGTCGATATTCCGACTATGATTCAGTCCTATAATTTCGGTGGTGGCTATATGGACTTTATTGCTTCCAATGGTGGTGAGCATAGCGAGGAATTGGCAAAAGAGTTTTCTATGATACAGGTTAATAAAAATTCTTCATATAACTGTAATGGTAATACTGACAATTTTCGTTATCCCTATTGTTACGGTGACTTCACTTATGTTGGCAAAGTCATGGCTTATATAAGCAATGGTAATGTAGTGGGGGATTTAGAGAACTTTGGTGACTTCGTGGCTCCCGTTTCACCCATGATTTTAACGAGTGGGTTCGGGGGACGTAATAGCCCAGGTGGAATCGGTTCAACAGACCACAAAGGACAGGACTTGGACTGTACTGGTGGCGTTACTCCTATACACGCCGTTAAATCGGGTGTCGTATCTCATGCAGGAAAAGCCGGAGGTTTGGGAAATGCAGTTGCTATCCTACACGGTGATGATATTTATACCACATATGGACACGTGAGTAGATTAATAGTTTCAAATGGGGATGAAGTTGAGCAGGGGGAACAGATTGGTGTCTGTGGCTCAACTGGTATTTCAACAGGCCCACACTTGCATTTTGAAATAAACGTTGGGGGCATGTGGGGAAATCAAATTGATCCGTATCCATATTTCCAAAACTGAGGAGCGATAACACATGAATAATCTATGGGGAAAGTACAACAAATTGATTTTTATTGTAATCATTTTGGTTTTGCTTCTTACGGTGGTAATGAAAAACTCTCAATTGAATAAAGCAGAAAAGAATTTATCTCGACAAGATGAACGAGTTGCAGCATTAGAAAAAGAAATTCAAGAGCAAGGAAAAGAAGATGAAGTAAAAGAGAGTGCAGATACCTTTGATAAAGATTTAAATTGGTTTGTGACAAATGTTTATGAATCAAATGATCGTTATGAGTTATACAACAAAATTAAAGATTCGGTGTCAAAGGAAGCGTTATTGCAGTTAATTGGTGAAGAAATTCCAACTGAACCACAACCTGATTCCGATGTGGTGACAAAAAAAGTGCAATCGGTTGATGTCTACGGGAAATATGTCGGAGAAAAGATTTATCATGCCGTTGTTACTTTTGATTATCAATACTCCTACAAAGATACAGTCCAAAAAATTCAAAAAGTAGTCATGATTGAGCTGAAGGACAAGGAAGGAGATTGGTTCGTTACTGACTTTAAAGAAGTGCAGTTGGGTGATAGTTATGCTTCTTAAAGTAATGAATTGGATAGAATCAAAACTTTTTATTGAGCCAATCGAGAAACGAAAAACCCTATATTTTGAACGAACAGAAAAAGAACTAAGTGAAGAAGCGATAAAGAATTACAAATTCCAATTATTTACGATATATTCTTTTGCTATTGGAGTAGTCGCAATCTATCTGATTGTACTAGTCAAAAATTAAAGGGGCGATAACACATGAATAAGCTGAGAGTTATTTTATTATCTGCCTTTTCATTAACCCTCTTCTTTCTCTTTAATTCTACGGTCATGGCCAATGGCTTAAACGGTGTAGATTCTGAATTGGATAAGTCGGGAAGTGAAATCGAATCAGAAATTCACTCAGAAAAAAAAGAACTGGAAACACATAAGCTGAAAGAAATTCCCGAGGGAAAGGGAGAGTTCTTAAAAGCTTATGAAGCTGAATTTGATGAATGGAAAGAAGCAGTACCGGGCGGTAAACAGTATTACAAGTTGATGAAAAAATACGACTATCAAGAAGGAGAGTTTTCGTGTGGTAAGTTCGATATCTTGTGTCACATTATCAACTTCGGTTATGTAACAGGAACTTCAATTGTAAGTGCTCTTTTATCGCCACTTGAACAGCTCGCGATTGCACCGGAAGAAATCATGGACGATTCAACATTGAATCAATTTAAGACCGCATTTAAAACGTTCACGACTGCGTTACTTGGGGTATTCATCATTTTTCAGTTACTAAAAATCTACTCATACAGAATGACAAATCACTCCGACACGTCGGGAGTTTTAAACGAAAAGATACTGAAATTGATTTTTGCTAGTGTTTTATTATTCGGTTATGAAAAGTTTTTCTCTGCGATCTTAAATATTCAATATAGGGTAAACTTCGGGATATTTAATTACATTTCAAATTCACAGGAAGTTACCCAGAATATTATGTTGAATATGCTTTTAACGCCAAATGGAACAGTGTTCGTGATTTTGATTCTGCTGTTTGCGATTTTATTAGCAGTGCTATTTTTCCAAATGGTTTATAGCTTCGCATTGGTCGGAATTTTGTACGTTGCCGGACCCGTTGCGGTCACAACAATGGTAAATGATGATTACAATATGTTCTCCCTTTGGTTAAAAACGCTAATTGCTCGTTTCTTAACTCTCGCTTTGCAAGGTTTATCAGTCGTACTAGCTTTGTCCTTTGCTTCTCGAATCTCTTTTTTAGATGGGAATATCGGAGTGTTCGATTCGATTTTTGATAAGGTACTGTCTCTTACGTTTCTGATTGTGGGCATGTCGATACCTACACTATTGAAAGACTTCGGGAACAGTTCAGGAAGCGGGCGCGCGGTAACAGGGGGAGCGAAAGCAGTTACTACAACGATAATGAGAAAATAAAAACTGGAGTGGTGCAATTTTATTCATGATCTTGTATCACTCAAAAATATAAAAAACAGGAGTGGTTACATGAAAAAGCTTTATAGTCTGGTCTCTGTAATGTCGTTGCTTTTAATTTTATCGGCATGTGGTTCTACTACCGAATTAAAACAAGTTAACGATGAAGAAGCTGTTAAGATATTGGATTCCAAAAAAAGTTTTCTCCTTTATATTTATGACCATGAAGATTTTGAAGAATATAAAATGCACATACAAAACGCTGTTGACCAGACCAGTACCACTGTAAATTACTTTGTTGATAAGGATTCGGAATCGACAGGAGAAGATCAGGTTAGAAGTAATGAAAAACCGAATGTTTTCGAAGAACGAATTGAAGATACTTCAATTGAAACCTATTATATTTACGCTATAAAAAACGGTGAAGTGACAGACAAACTTCGAGTAGATGATTATTTAGAAGGAGATTTATCAGAAGCCCTTACAGGCTTTATTGAGAGAAATAAGTGATTTAAAGGGGCGATAACACGTTATGGATAAGTTGAATAAAGGGTGGTTGTCAATAACCCTGATTATGCTTTTAGCGTCATTGGCTTTCTCATATGTCCTTTTAGCGTATCTATATAAGTTCATGAGTAAAAAGGAATTTACCGAAACTCTTCAAATGCCGAAAGAGGTATTCAATTCTTTTTATATGAATGAAGATTATAAAATTATGGTTATCTTGATTCCCTTAGTAATTTTCATGGTGTTAATGTACGCAATGCGAAAATCAATTTTTGTTCATGAGTATTCAGACGCCTCTGCTTTCGGGGTGAAGGGGAATGCGAAGTTTGGCAATCCAAACAAAATTATGAATGACAAAGTACTTGTGTCTAATCAAAAATATGGTTCATTAAAAAAATCAATGAGTTTAACAGATGGTATCATTCTAGGAATTTCCCCTGATACTAAAAATTTGTTAGTAGTTGGAGATAAAACTTCACTTGCCACAAAAAATGTTTTCATCAATGGGTCAAGTGGTGCAGGTAAAGGACAAGCCTATGTTTTGAATAACATCATCAATAACAAAAATGAAAGTATTATCGTGGTTGATCCAAAAGGAGAAAACTTCTCCTTAACTGCTCAATTGAAGATAGATCAAGGCTACAAAGTTTATAACGTAGATTTTAGAAACTTTGAATACTCTCGATACAACCCATTAGATTATGTACGCAATGATGAAGATGCCCAAAAAATATCTTCAATTATCACTAGTAACAGCGGAGCAGATGAAAGTTTCTTCACGGAAAGAGCAAGTAAACTTTTAGCAGCGCTTATTAGTTACGTGAAAAGTGAGTTCCCTGTGGAACAAGCAAACATGGCCAAAGTTCAAGAAGTCTATCAAGAACACGTTACAGACATGGAGAAGTGTGCTGTATGGCTTGAAGAAATGCCGGATAGTCAACCTTCAAAAAAGTTAATGCAAAGTGTATTAAGCACCTTAACTTCTGCAAATACTCGTGCTTCTGTCTTATCAAGTTTTGATAGCATCACTTCAATATTCAACTTCAATCGGATTAAAAAGATGACAGAGACTAGTGATTTCAAATTCAATGATTTTGTTGAAGAAAAATCGATTATATACGTGAAAATTTCAGCACCAACAAACCCTTACAAAGCGTTAACCAGTGTTTTTATCGGACAAATGATAGATGAATTTTTTGCTATTGGAGATAAGGATCCATTAGGCAGATTAAAGACTCCCGTACATTTTCTATTAGACGAGTTTCCGAATATCGGCCGAGTAGACGGATATCAAGAAACACTTGCTTTATGTCGAGGTTATCGCATGTATATGCACACGATTGTTCAGAACATCACCCAATTAGAAGAAAAGAAACTGTACGGTAAAGAACAAACTCAATCCATTTTATCGAATCACTCGGTAAAGCTAATTTTAAAAGTTGGCGAACAGCAATCAGCAGAATATTGGAGTAAGTGGTTTGGTAAAACGACAATTAGTTACACAGCGAAATCATCTTCTCAAAGCAAAAACGGAAAAACGACAAGCACGAATACTCAATATGAATCAAAGGATTTAGTGACACCTGATGATTTAATGCAGTTAGATGACGATAAAGCCTATCTTCTTCTAGCAGGGCTACCACCTCTGTATATCAATAAAGCATGGCAACATCTTGTTTTCCCTAACTTATTGACTGATAAGAATAGAGAGTTGAACTATCTTAATATCAGAAACTCACTAGGTTATACCGATGAACCATTGAATTTTGAAGAAGCGTTTGATGATGGTTTAGTGAATATTTTCGAAAACTATCGAACTGATCTAGTAAGTGCAAAAGAGAAAAAACAAGAAGAGTTAAATATGGCTGCCGTTGAGACAATATCAAATGAATTGGACGAAATAGAAGCAGTTTACCAATCATTGGAGACCCAAGAAGAGGTACCAGTCGAGCCTGATGCGCAAGAAGAAGCATCAATAGGTCCCGACGTAAAGGAAGAAAAGAAGGAAGAATCCCTGGAGGATTTGTTGAAGTTTTAATTAAATCAATTTAAGGAGCGATAACAAATGATCAAAAACTTAAATCGATACGGTGAAATTGATTTCAAGAAAAATGAAGGCGTTTTTTCAATCCCACTCATTCGTTTGAAAAATGATGATGTTGAAGTTTTGGAGGAGAATTATCAAAATCGAATTAAAGAAGTGGGGTATGTAGATACATTTTTGTACGCAAACCACATGAGCCTAGTTCGTGACCGTTTACAAATGTCTTTTGATTTATCCGAAAGCGTTGATTTCCACCACTTGCAACAGCTTCCCTTTGAGAACAAATTAAACTACTTCAAAACGATGGTTGAAATTGCGAATGTTGAAGGTGTGCTATGGGAAAAAAATAACTTCGTAGTCGATCTTAATGAAAAACGGGTGAAAGCACTTCTATTCGATTTCAAAGGATTTGAGATTTATAAGAAAGACTCTGCCCTGGACGGACTAAAACAAATTTTACTGTTATCCTTAACGAAATTAAATCGTATTTTAGGGAAACCGAAACGAGCAGATTTTATCGAACAAGAAGAAGTTGTGATCCGTTTTGCAGAAGATTTGTTGCGCTCAAATAGTGTTGAAGAAATCAGTAGTTTAATTGAAGCTTATGAAAGTGAAATTGAATACGAAAATGCGAAATTAGAAGAAGAAATGTTGGAACAACAAAAAAATAAGAAGTTCAGCCAGTTCCGAAGCAAGTTTAATAAGACTAAAAAAGAACCGACTGCAGAAGAAAAAATGAAGATGCAGTTGAGTGCTACTACTGAAAAAGACAAACCGAAAAAAGGATTATTCGATAAACTCACTTCACCAAAAGGAATGATTGGGACAATTGTCGCTTTCGGATTGGTTTTCTTGATTTACTCAGTTGCAATCAATGGTACCCAAGCACAAGACAATGAAGCTGGAGAAGTGGCCCAACAAGAAGAAAAAGTTAAACAACAGGAGCAAGTGATTGAAGCATACCGCAGCTATATTAACGGCGGAGAAGAAAATATTAATAACGCCTATGGTATCTTGGAAGGTATCGGATATAAAAATCTATCCAAAGAAGACAAAGCAATTTTAATTGACTGGTTAATTGAACAAAAACAGTTTTCAAAAGCAGTTGCAACAGATAATGAGGCCAGCTATAAAGTCGGAGCATACCTAACGACACAAGAAAACGGACTGGATGAACTAGAAAAACTAAAAACATCATTTGAAGATAATGAAGTAATTGCGTTTGATGTAGCAAGTTTAAAAAGTCAATATCAAGTAGTTCTCGATAATAAAGATATTCACTACAACGAAAGACGAGCAAAAAAGCTTGTAGAAGCCTTTGCGATGAACAATCAAATTGATGAATTAAGACTGTTCATGGATAGCATTAAAAAAGATGATCGAGACAGCTATGAGAATCTCTTAACTTTCAACGAGCGTTATTCAGCTACCTTCACTGAAAAGAGAAAAATCACTGATGAACTTGATAAATTAAAGGTAGAGGTCGAAAGTTTAAACAAACAAATCAAGTCAGAGAAAGACGATGATAAAAAGAAATCTTTGGCTAAGCAGCGTGACGAAAAGAACAAAGAGATTGAGAAGATTAACAATCGTATCAAACAGATTACCGAATCAATTAAAGAATAAGGAATAGCAATACACCCGTAAGTTTGTTATAATCAACAGTGTTATCGCCCTTGGTTTAATAAATCGGGGTAAAGACGAACCTCCTCATAAGGGTTCGTCTTTTTTTATTGATTTTAATAGCTGTTAATTTTGCGTCTTGACGTTCTTCCTCTTTTCAAAAAGAGTCTGCGTACTGTCTTATGAAGTTCATCTTCCTTACTTGGGGTAGTAAGTAAAAGTGTTTTGGTGTTTTCAGGAGTGAATGGCTCTCCATCGAGATCTACTTTAAGCACGTTAAGACTATCTGAGGCTTTATTGATACTACCATGCAAAGCGTACTGAAAAACAACATGTTGACGTGGTACTTTGGGTTTGTACAGTTCAACTAGATTGATATAATCTTGCAATTCATCTCTGTCTCTTTTTGCTTCTTTTAAAGTTCTGAAATTCTTCATTGGATTCACCTTTTCTGTAGTAATTATAGTTCTATGGATATAGTAGTTCCAAAAATCTAAATAATCAACAACTTTCAGCTTGCCAATTGACTAAATGCTATGGCATAAGTATATTTAGAGTATCAACGTTAGAAGAAAAGAAGAAACGTTTCTATCAACGTATCAATCAAGGAATAATGAAGGAGGGGTTATATTGGCGATTACAATCACAATGGGTATTCAAAAAGGTGGCTGTGGGAAGTCTACTACAACCGGGATATTAGCCTATCTGTTGAAAGAGGATGGCTATCGGGTTCTTGTAATTGATATGGATTCGCAGGGAAATTTGACAGAGATGTTATCTGAAGAATCTTCAAATAAGTTTGTAGGGAAGTCGGTTCTTGAAGCAATGCAGCAAAACAATGTAAAAGACTATATCTACTCAGTAGATGAAAACTTAGATTTATTGCCCTCAAATAATTTTCTTGCCACTTTTGCAAGATGGATTTACACAGGGAAAACATATACAGGTGATGTCATTCCTTTCACTGGGAGTCCAACGTTGATTTTGGATAGTCTTTTGGATTTAGTAAGAGACGAGTATGACTATATATTAATTGATACTCCTCCGTCGTTAAGTGAGCAAACAACAAATTCTTTATGTGCAAGTGAATTCGTTGTTGTGATGTATGAATGCTCGAATTGGTGTTATTCTGCTGTGCCGAACTTTATGGATTCAGTTGAGAGTGCTAAGGAGTTTGGAAAACGCGATACTGAGGTTATAGGTATTTTAAGAACCATGAATGACGTTCGAAGAAGTGATGCGAAGGCTTTTAATGAAATTATAGAAGAGGACTTTCCCGAACTTGTATTTCAAACGGTGATTACAAGAAAAGCTCCTGTGGGAAGATTGTCATTGTATGGATTTAATGAAAACAAAGAGCTTAATAGAGCACTTGAGAAATATAAAGACTTTTATAAGGAGCTGGTGGACCGTGTCACAAACTGATGCAATCAAGAATTTGAAAAGGAATCAGAAAGTAGTATCACCTTCGCAAGTTTTATCAGAAGAAATAAAGGAAGAAGGAAAGAAAGAAAACAACGTTTCTTCTAAAGTTGAAAGGAAGAGAGTTTCATTTGATTTGCGAACTGATCTCCATCAACAACTGAAGTTGCAATCTGTTGTCCAGGAGAAGAATATATATATATTGATTGAGGAAGCTTTGACTAATTACTTGGAACAGAAGTAAGGCCCATTTAGATGGGCTTTTTGCGTTCGAATTACCGAGTAAGACAATACGGGAATGACTAAACCAATAAAGAGTATTAAAATGATTTCTCCATTTTTGGAGGGGTCTTTTCTATTATGTATAGAATTGTTGTTTTTTGATGCAAAACCGGAACAAATATAAAACCATCCATGGTAAAATAATAAATGCGTAGGTGGGCAAGCACGCCTATGACTCCTCAAAGCCGGCATCGGCTGAAGGGAGGTGCCGTAGATGCAACAAGAAAACAACGGGCAATACAAGACGCGGAAAGAGTTCCAAGAAGAAAAAGCGAGACAAAGCCAAAGAGGACTGATCATCCTTAAGACTGTGTACTACTCAGGTAGAACACTTATCGCTGTAGTATTCGAATGGCTCCGGTTACTTAAAACCTAACGCACAACCATCCCTTTATGGGGTGGTTTTTATTTTTGGGTAAAAAAATAGACGGCCGATGATCAGTCAGCCGTCTTGCCGTATTTGCAACATAGAAAAATACACAACGGGCGTATTTAATATGTGTTACTACCTCCAATTTAATACATGAACAGTTGGTTGTCAAGACCAACCTATAGCCCAAAAGCGTATCAGCACCATGTTTTTAGTGCTCAAGCATTTTAAGAGATCACTTTACTTTATTCGGTAAACTACATAAGTTACTGTGTTTTGCATCAGAAATAAATAATAAAACCTAATTTCTTTTTTAAATGCCAGGGAATCAGGCTTTTGATGTTAAACAAACGCACCCTAGATTGTTTAACTACTTGACCTTTTCATATATATGTAATAAAATACTTACATATGATACATTTTAATGACGGAGACGAGTTGCTCCTAGTTTTGGAGGCTTTATCTAACCCCCATCGTTTAAAGATTATTAGTGTACTATCCGATGGAAAGCAGTATGTAAGTGAACTAGCAAGAGAGCTTGGTATTAGTAGACCTTTGCTTTATTTACATCTACAAAAATTAGAGGAGGCGAATCTTGTTTCTAGCGTTATGGAAATTTCGGAAAGTGGAAAAGCAATGAAATTTTATTCGCTTAATTCTTTCCACTTTGTACTGGATGAAAAGCTAATACAACTACTAACACCATCCTTAACAATCAAGAAAAAAAGTTAGCAAAAGGGAGTTTATTAATATGGGAATGGTAAGTGTTCTTGGACTTGTAAATTTAATAATATTTTTGATTATACCAATCATCTTAATTTATCTAGTGTTTAAATATTTCAAACGTGCAGAAAAACGAGCAGATGAAAAATTAGAACTTGAAAAGCAAAACACTATAAATTTACAAAACCGTTTGGATGAATTAAACACACGAGTAATCACCATTGAAAAAATGTTAAAAGAAGTAGATTGACTTAAGAAGACCCCAAAGAATTTTGGGGTCTTCTTTTATTTGGCCCGATTGAGGCACAATCCTTATCCCGCAAACGCACCCGATTCTGGAAGACAATTTTTGTTATTTAGAACCGACAAACTGTTTTAATTGCTCTGCCACTTGGTTATTCCCCTGCTCTATTGCCAATTCCATTGCAGTTTTCCCTCCATCAACCTTTGCATCAACAGAAGCCCCATGTTTAATCAGTAGATTAATTAATCGTGTATTATCATCATGGAATGCAGCAGTATGCAAAGCTGTATGACCATTGCTATCAAATATATTTGTTTGGGCTTCATTTCCTAAAAGAAGTTCAATAACCTCTAAATTTCGCGAACCTGCGATGGCAGCATGAAGTGCTGTATTTGAAGGAATATACTCTACTTTAGAATGAGAAACCGCATTAATATCTGCATGGAAATCTAAAAGTGTTTTTACAGAATCCTTATTACCTAAATGTGCTGCAAAACCTAGAGGAGTCAACCCCTGCTCATTTTCTACATTTGATAAAGACGGGTTGGAGGTCAGGCTCTTTTGTAATGATTGGACATCATTTGATTCTAAAGACTGAAATACCTCATTTACATTTGAATTCACAATTAAATCCCCCTTTATAATTTTCAAGCTAAGACTCATCAGTTAAATTCTACTTAACCTTTTGGTACTCCTGCTTATTCCGTTAAATGGCCCGTTTGATGCACTATCCTTATCACGCAAACGCCCCCGTTTACAGAACAACACACGTCTCCCATTATAGAATATTCTACCAAGCATCACACACTATTTCCAAATTAGTTCGAAATTTCAGCTGTCTATTATTTTCAGAAGAAAAGATCACCGCTTTCCCTACATAAAAAGACATCCAGCCCAACCCGTCTCCCGCCGCAAAAGCGATTTAGACTGGATAGTGACGGAATGTCTTTTCATACTTAATTTATCAACTACTGCTCGTATCCCCACTCCCAAAATAATACACGTACAAATCTTCCATCCTCGGTTTTGCCGGTTGAGCGGCTTCATGGGGCTTAGCTTGTGAAACTATGCGGATGTCCACGTATTCCTCTTGCAGCTGCAGGTTGGAGATCGGGTAGGACGTTGTGTATGTTCGCAGTTCATCATGCGGCACTTGCACCGTCCATACTTGACGGTCCAATTTGGCCAGCAGCTCACGAGGGGACGCTTTTTCGATGAGCTGCCCTTCTTTTAACAGGAGCACTTCATCGGCCACGTATTCGATATCCGACACGATGTGCGTCGAGAGGATGATGATTGTATCCTGCGCCAACTGGGACAGGATTCCCCGCAGCCTGATCCTTTCGCTTGGATCCAGACCGGCTGTCGGCTCGTCCAGGATGAGGACTTTCGGGTTGTTCAACAGGGCTTGCGCGATTCCGACTCTCCGTCTCATCCCGCCCGAATAGCCTTTCAGTTTTTTTCGACTTGCACTCGTCAGACCGACCAGTGCCAAGACGTGTTTCACACGCACTTGAATTGTTTTGGCATCGAGTCCTTTCAAGTTTGCCACGTACTTCAAAAATTCTTCAGCTGTGAACTGACTGTATCCGTGGAATTCTTGCGGCAAGTAGCCGAGCTGTTCACGATACGAGGCGCCGAGTGCTGTGATGGCACGATTGTTGTAAAGGACACGTCCGTCCGTCGGCGCCAGGACGTCCACGAGGATACGCAGAAGTGTCGATTTGCCCGCTCCATTCGGCCCGAGCAATCCGTAGATTCCCGGAGATAATTCGCAGTCAATCGATTTCAGTGCCTCCTGATCTTTGTATAGGTGGCTCACTTTTTCTATTTTCAGAGTCACAGTTCACGTCTCCTCCCTTGCAGTTTTCTTGTCAACAACACAGTGCCGGCGATCAGGATCATATACCAGATCACCAATTGCGGCAGATGGGGTTCGGTAGCAATTTCTTGTGACCGTATAGGATACGAAAAGAATCCTTTTTCCAAAAACCATTCTATGGAGAAGTCCATTAACAGGTTTCCTCTCAGCAAAAAGGTCAGGCCATACAATAAGCCGCAGAGGATCACGGCACTCGTGTGTGACTGGAAGATGGTACAGACACAGGCTGCAAAGATTGAGAACAGGACACTGCCCACCAGTACGTACGGCAGGCCGGTTGCACAGCCTCTTACGACTTTGGTGAATTCCCCAGGCGGAACTGCCAAAGCGGCCCCTGACAGATGAATGGCTGTAAAAAGGAAGACCAGGAATAGTGTACAGAGGCCCGCAGCTCCCAGCCTTATGAAAAAGACTTTCGTTCTCCCATACGGGGTTGTGACAATGACTTCCCGCACTCCCTCCTCTTTGTCCAAGATGAAAATTTTTGTTGTCATCGAGAGGATCAGGAAACCGATCGACAGTGTACCGAGGACATGCCAGAATGAGTTCACCGTTGCCAAGACCTGTGCAGGGCTCTTTTGGGCAGCAAAATAGATCATCACGCCCCACAACCCGCTTACGACGAGCACTGTTGAGAGCCACAATTTGTTTCGGATGATTTTTTTAGTTTCCCAGGGCAACATCGATCCGACGCCTCCCGAGTATAAGATTTACGGTAAACAAGCCGGCAGCCAGGCAGAGGAACAGGAGTAAAACACCGGTCTTTGAAAACGGGACATATACTTGTAAGTATTCGAAACTCATCATTCCGTTCAATCCATATCTGTAACCGTACACCAAGTTATGTATGCCAGGAACGGTTTGGATCCAGGAGAAAATATATTTTTCACACAGCTCGCCCAAAGCAAAAACTCCGCTGGCCGTCATCATGATGAACACACTGCGTTTGATGAATAACGAAAGGAGAAAGACGAACAGCGCAAAAATATAACTCGCCAATACCATGTAGCCGCCCTCCAATATTATGAACTTTGCAAATGTCCAGTTGGGATTCGGATTAAGGTAATTGGGAGCACTCTCACCCATTTGTGCAAACAGTCCTGCCGGCGAAGCATAGGCTAGCAGAACGATACTTGCAATTCCGTAATAAAACAATACGATCGATACACAAAAGAGGAATAGGACGAATTGTTTCACGGCCAGCAGCTGCACACGACCTCCCTTGTATGTGACCAGCAATTCCTCCATCTCCTGTTCCCGCTCAAAGGCCATGCACCGGGAAACACCGACGACTACGGTTACCGCAATCAGCATGTACCCCATGTAGGGCATGACAGAGGCCATCTCTTGCCAGAATACAATCGATTGTGAAGAAGCGGTCACTGCGTTCAGGCTCATCACAAATAGAACAGTGCATAAGAAAAGAGCGATATAGAGCTCACGCTGGGAAAATATTTTTTTTCCTTCCACCCAAGCTAGTTTACTGAATCCCATCTGGTAATCGCTCCATTCTCCAAAGTTTGGTCAGTTGCCGTAAGAACACAACAGCCAGTCCTATATTGACAGCCAAGAAAATCAGGGTATGGACCGACAGCAGCCACGAGCCGATCGGCGTGTAAATGGAAAGTAGGAGGAACGAGACCCACACCAGCATGATGACTGTCCACGACAACGGATGCAGGTACTTCGTACTGATCGCCAGCAGAATGACACAGAACAGCAGGATCGGTGTGATCCCTGTTACTGCAATATGGAACGACAGCAGGAAAAGACCCGCTTTCTGAATAGACGCCGCGTAAAGTAAGGACCCGCTGTAGAGGACCAGGCTCCCCAGACAGATGGCCACCAATTTGGAAAACAGGACCTGCTGAAACGAAAAGGTGAACGTCTGTTCCAATTCCGTCATATCCTTGGTCTGTGTACTCACAAGATGCCACCCTGCTAAAAATACTGGAGCCGGCGCAAAAAGGACAAAAAGAATCCATTTATCCATCGTGCCGGGAATGAAAGTGACCACCCCCATCAGCATGATTACGAGGAGGCCCAGCTGTACAGCGAAATGCCCCCAAAGATCCTTGAATGATTGCCGGACCAGTTGCTTCATGACGGCTGCCGTATTTTCTTGTGGGACAGGCATGTACGACTTCAAGTAGTCAATGGCCGCCTCCCTGTCCCTCTCATCGATTTCAGGAGGAACGTCGCCATGCAGCCAGCGGTGCAGGTGATCTTCCTCACGTTTGCCTTGTTTCACTCCATGACCCCCTTCGCTCGTTTCCGTAGTTTCTGCAGCCCTTGGAACAGTCTTGATTTCACTGACGGCAAGTTCGTCTTTGTGATGGCTGCAATCTCTTTAGCCGTAAAACCATGGTAATACTTCAAAATCAGCGCATCTCGTTGTTTCGCAGGAAGGGACTCAAGAAGCTCCTGCACTTCGGACCGGTTGGAGAACTGTTCCTCCAGTTTCGACTCCTGGTGCATCGAGGCATGCTCGTCCGTGAATTCGACCGGATGCCTCGTCCTTGTGAAGTAATTCATCGCCCGGTTCCGCGCAATTCTGTACAGCCACGCTTTGAATGTCCCTTGCTCTTGGTAGGCAGGCAATGCCTGCAGCATCGCGACAAACGTCTCCTGCGTCAGGTCCTTCGCTTCTTCGTACGGACTCCCGAGACGGTAAATATAACGGAAAATCTCATCATAATAACGCCGCACCAGTTGCGCCATCGCGTCCTCACTCCCCTGCTGTATCGCGCTGATCAACACCGCGTCATCCTCATACATGATCCAACCTCCATACTTCTATATAACACGCCTGGGCATAAAAAGGATTTAAAATCTTTGGTTTTTACTTGGACAGTAGAGATTATGATTCTGGTTTCTGAACGGTCAGAGTAATGTACAGCATACTAAAAAACCGATAGAAACAGTCGTCATCTACTGTTTCTACCGGTTTTGATTTAAAAATTTGAGTACATTAAGAATTCAATAGATAATCTTTTCTATAATCGCGCCCATTAGTTGAATCATGCATAAATTAATATTGTTAAATCCTACCAACGATTGCATAGAGAAATGCAATAAAGAAAACCCCTAATGAAATGGAAAGTAACGAGATATACTTCATAAACCCTTTCTCCTTCTTAAAAAAAGCGATAATTCCAAGTGCTATACCTGTTAAATAAATACCAAAGCCACCGTATATTCCCCACATACCCAAGAAATCAATATTAATCGGTGGAAAACCCATATACGCAATAAAAATCCCAACGACAATTAGAATGATGGAGTACTTACTATACTTCCTAGTCACTTTTCACATCCCCTTAGTAAACTATCTGGCCCTTTTCTTGAATAACCTTGTTCGGTTAACGCCCCCGATTATTGCACATATTTATTGTCAGGAGATTTCGATTTGCCTCTAACAAATATCACAGAAATTAACATAATAATACCTATAATCCCTACTATGAATTCAGCGATGTAAAAGTCAGAATCTCTTATTAAGCGAATAAGAAATCCTCCACCAAAGATTATTGTCATACTCATACCAAGAATTAGAAATGCAGTTTTCATTGCTTCACCTCCAAGGATAAACCATTTCGCAAAATGGCCCGATTACGGCATACCAGATTTATTACGAATTAGCCGAGTTTGTATAGTAAGTATAACATTTCCATTTCTGAAAAGTACATTTATTGTCCGTAAGGTATGAAGTGGTAATGGTATTGTCACTCACTGGTATTATCTATTTTACTTCTCTGCCTCCTTTGTATTGCCTCATAATTATTTTCATAATCAATCTGTCAAAATGTTGACCAAGATTGATTTTAAAAGAAGTGGGGAGGAAAAGGGATGTCAGATTTTAAATTACCAAAGCACCAAGATACATTTGAGACCCAAAAACGTCACTACGACAGAAAAGTTGATATTGAAAATAAGATGGGGGAGATCCCAAGACAATATGAGGGGGATATTCGTAGGTTCAAAGAATATTGCACCAATACTAGCCAACAAATTGGAACAGAGGCGCTGCTTGATTATTTATATATATCGTTGACCATACAAAGAATAAAAAAAACGACATGGGAACGTAGACTGGCAGCTATTAGAAAATACTTAAGTGTAATGCATAGTATAGAATTCAAAGGAGAGGCTAGAGTTGCATACGAGCTTTCAGCGATGCGGAAAATGTATCGTGAAGATGAATATGCCCATTTAATTCAGGTTCGAGGAAAATCAGCCATTGATAAGAGAGAATTGATGGATACTCTTAATAAGCTACCAATAAGAGCAAAAGCAATTTGTTTAGTTAATCTTGTAACTGCTAACCGACCTAATGAAATGGTTCGTTTAAAAATATCAGACTTTGATTTAAAAAACAGATCCGTTCATGTTTATTTGAAGAAACAAAAAAGGTGGCATACTAAACGGCTCACACCAGAAGTTATTAGTGCAATTGAAGAATATATACGTGAATACAATCTTAAAACAGACGATTACTTTGTAGGAAGAGTATATAAGAATGAACGCTATGAGAGCGCAGTTATTAGTGAAATAGGCTATTGTAAGGCTTTGAAGCGGTGGACTGGGGGACTTACCGGATACAATTTCAGAAAAAGCCAGGTGGTAGCGATGCACACAGCAGGTGCAGATTTACCAACTATCGCGCAACAAACAGGACATAAATCACTTGAAACTTTAGTTCAGCATTATCTAACGGTATCTGAGACAACTTTGGACAAATATTTATAGGTATAGAAGAAAAATTGACTTGGGTATTATAAACCTGTTAAATTTAAAGCGCCAAAGTAGAAACGTTTGTTCTTTTTTAAATAAATGGTAAAATTGATAGGGAATTGAAAACTTTGGAATGAAATTAAAAGGGGGATGGGAATATGTATTTAGGTTTTAATCTTGAAACTAATATCGATTATTCGAATTGGTACGAGAAAGGAAAACAAACATACCAAGATAAAGCAAAAGAGATTAATAAAAGTCTAGCAAGTTATTTACACCAAGGGACAAAGACGATAAATGGAAACTCACTTGAAAACGATTGGTTTCCAGAGATAAATGCGGATGTGTTTCTCTCACACTCACATGCCGATGAAAAGAATACAATTGGTTTTGCAGGATGGTTACAAGAAAGTTTTGGGTTAACTGTATTTATTGATTCTTGTGTATGGGGACATTCAAATGTTCTTTTAAAAAATATTGACGATGAATACTGTTTGAATTCTGAAGGCAATATGTACGATTACAACAAAAGAAACTATTCAACTAGTCACGTACACATGATGTTATCGATGGCTTTATCAAAAATGATGGATAAAGCAGAATTAGTAATATTCATGGCAACGGATAATTCCATTCAACCGATTTCAAAAACGATTTCCCAAACCACAAAGTCCCCTTGGATCTATAATGAGCTTGTAATGACCAATTTAATTAGAAAAAATACACCAAATCGTACAATCGAAAAATCATTTGAAAAACGCGCATATAATGAAGCTAATCAATTAGATGTTGCGTACGATGTGAGTAGTTATTTGAATAAGTTAATACCTTTAAAAGATGGTAATCTTAGAATCTGGAGTAAGCAATATCAACACGATTATCCTTCACAAATCCATCCTTTAGATTATTTATATGCACAATTCAAGCGTTCTGAAGAAATGCTCTTAAAGTGATAGGAGGTTAAAGTCGTGGGCTTTTATGAAGAAAGAGAAATGCATAACTTCATTAGAGAGTATGCATGTGAAATTGAATCTGGAAACGCTGCTATATTTGCAGGTGCAGGATTGTCAGTTGGAGCAGGTGCTGTAAGCTGGAAGGAACTATTAAGAGAGGCAGCTTTTAATATAGGGATAGATGTAGATAAAGAATATGACTTAGTTTCAGTCGCCCAATATATATATAACCAGTCAAATTCTCGGAATAAAATAACTAAATTAATAAAAAACCATATAAACACCAATGGAAAAGTGACTGAAAATCATAAAGTATTAGCGAGTTTGCCAATTAATACATTTTGGACTACTAACTATGATGAGTATATTGAAGAGAGCCTAAAATCAATTAATAAAGTTTGCGATGCTAAAAAAAATGTACATGATCTTTCAACTGAGATTCATGATTCTGAAGCAACAGTCTATAAAATGCATGGGGATATTAATCATGCCCATGAAGCGGTTTTGATTAAAGATGATTTTGAGATATATGATAAAAAAAATGAACTCTTCACGTTGGCCCTTAAAAGTGATTTGATTTCAAAAACATTTTTATTTATAGGCTTTAGTTTTGATGATCCCAATTTGGAGGCAATTCTTTCTAAAGTTAGAAT
>NZ_CP193901.1:0-3549 GCF_050858885.1 Sporosarcina sp. A2
TTAAAAAGGAAAATTTTTTCAGCTAAAAGGCGTCTTTTCGTATAGACAACACAATTGATAGATTGAGTTTATAATGATTTGTAAAAAAAAAGATTGTGAAGTATTGTACTTAAAGTAACGGGTGCGTTTGCTGAACAATGAGATCGTCAATCTGACGGTCTTTTTTTTCGTCTAAAAGCTGACGAGCTGCAGAACGAAAAACGTGGCATTCGTCAACGGTAAATGTCTGACTGACCATCGGGAAGGAATTTAAGAAGTTGACGAATTTCGCCAAACCCGAACCCTCTCGGCATTGCAAAAACATTTGTTTTTGCCTGCCAACCGGCGAGGGAGCCCCCTCAAAAAGTGAGGGGGTTGGGGGAGTTTTTTGGAGGGGGTCGAGGGGAAATTTTTCCCTCGTGGGTTTGGGCAACGCCCAAGGTGTTTTCTTTCGGTTTTGATCTTGGGGAAGCTGTCACGCTAGAGTGACAGACCCTTGTTTTTACCCTCGGAGAGCCTTTTCATTGTGCACATGGAGCGTAGCGGAATGTCACAATACAGAAAAGGATACTTTGACAAAGTATCAAACTTATTATACGCTCTTTTCAAATGGAGTGGATGATATGGGGATGGCTATCTCTTTTAAAAAAGCGACTAACAAAACGAACATAAATCATAACAATCGCACGATGAGTGAAAAGCAAAAAGAGCGCAATTCACATATTGACGAATCTCGCTCACATGAAAATGTGTACCTCGTTCGAAGGAATTTGAAGGAAGTCTACAAAGAAGAATTTGGCGAAGCATTGGAAAATTATAATGCCAAACAAAAACGCAACGATCGAAAAATTGATAATTATTTTGAGCACATTCAGTCCAGTAAAAAAACCTCACTTCAGCAAGAATTGATTATTCAAGTGGGGGACAAAGATGATTTTTCTAGCAAAGCGGATTTTGATAAAGCGAACGAAATTTTAAAAGAATGGTATTCGGATTTTGAAAAACGAAATCCGCAGCTGAAAATTTATAATGCGGCCATTCACAATGACGAAGCAAGTCCGCACATGCATTTAAATTTTGTTCCAGTTGCAGAGGGATATAAGCGTGGTTTAGAAAAACAAGTTTCGTTTGATAAGGCGATTACGCAACAGGATCTGACGTTGGATAAAGTCCGTCCGTTTGAACACTGGAGAGAAAAAGAAGTTCAGTTTCTAGAAAAATCATTACAGGAACGTGGGATTGAGCGGAAATTGGTCGGCACGAATGACTATAAAGACGTGAACGAGTACAAGGAAAAAAAGGATTTGGAACGAGAGATTAAACAGCTTGAAGGGAACTTATCTCAACGAAAAACGGAACTCAAAGCACTTACTGAAAAGGTATCCTCTGAAATTAAAGTGCCATTCAAAAAAGAAATGGAAAATATTAATGTGCCAACTGGCGAAAAAAACTTTTTGGGTAAGGAAAAAATGAAAACGGAAAAACAGCCTACGGGAAATGTTGTGTTATCCGAAGAGAATTATAAAAAGTTAGTGACGGCTGCCAATCAAAAAGAAAAGCTCACCCATCAAATTGTCAAAGTGTTAAATACGGATTTTGCAAAAGAAAATAAAGAGTTGAAAGCCGAAAATAAAGTGGTTTTTAAAGAGTGGAAAAGCGCAATTGAAGAAAACAGTCAGCTGAAAGATGAAAATAACGGTTTAAAGCAACGTGTCGCCTCTCTGACGAGCGAAATAGAAAATCTATATAAACATACGAAAGAATACTTCACACAGCGTACAGGCGATTTTGAGGCGTTTAAGAAGGTGTTTGGAGGCTGGATGAATAAAATCCAAGAGAAACTCCCTACAAGCCATTTAAAACGTGTTCACGATCGTTCAGAAGCCAAAGAGAATACATTCTCCATGGAAAATGTTGCGGAGTTGGATAAACAGGTTAGAAGTCAAAAACCGGCTAAAAGAAAAAACATGGATTTGGAACGATAAAAAAGGCACCTGGAAAGGTGCCTTTTTGCTTTGGTTTTTAGTGGTTTGAGCGAAGCGAAAAACATGCTCTTTCTTATCTTGATATAAGGGTAACATCTCTGATTTGCCCTGAACGGTCTTGAGCCCTTGGTATACATGGCTTAAATACAAAAAAACTTGCAAAATTCCTAATAGTGTTTTAGACTTTTAAGTGACCAAACAAAAAAGTTGAAAACAGAAGGAAGGTGCAAGTTTTTAAGTGCCTTAATTGGCGTTTATTAACTTAAGTTATATGACTCAATATAAAGCAAAATCCAAAAAGAATCAAGATATTATGGTGAAATCTACAAAGAAAAAGCGTAGAAATGGTGTATTAGCTTACTTTATGGAAAAGCTAGTCTCGGAGAATGTGGTTTCTGAAAACACTTTACGACTCATAAAGGAGTGCAATACGTTCATGATGATGATTGCTGATAAAAGCTTGGAAAAGAAAAAACAGCATAAAGGCAATACATGTAAGAATCGTTTCTGTCCCATCTGTGCATGGAAGAAATCAAGAAAAGATGCGTTAGCGTTATCGGTGATGATGGCGTACTTAAAGCAAGAGGAAAATAAAGAGTTTATCTTTGTAACCTTAACAGCACCAAACGTGCCAGCAGAAGAATTAGAAGCTGAAATCAAAGACTATAACCAATCGTTTCAGCGTTTAATGCAACGTAAGGAAGTTAGTAAAATTGCAAAAGGCTATGCTCGGAAATTAGAAATTACCTACAACGAAGAGCGTAATGATTACCACCCGCATTTTCATGTGTTGATTGCAGTTAATAAAAGCTACTTTACACAAACTTCTCAATATATTACTCGGGATCGGTGGCTTGAACTGTGGCAAGAGGTCACGAAAAACCCACTCATTACACAAGTTGACGTGCGAAAAGTTCGCAACGGTCGAGATGATAAAGTTTACGAGATTGCTAAGTACTCGGCAAAAGACAGCGACTATTTAATTAGCCAAGAAGTTTTTGAGGTGTTTTATAAAGCTTTAAAAGGTAAACGATTAATCGTCTATTCTGGGCTATTTAAAGAAGCTATGACCAAATTTAAAAATGGTGAGTTAGATGGCTACAAAGAAAAAGATGTGACAAAATATGTCTATGCCATCATGTATAATTGGGGTGGTAAGAAGTATATCGAATTAGAAAAACGATATTTGACCGATGATGAACTGGAAGAAATCAATGGGAAATTGATTGATGAAAAAGAGGTAGATTAAGATACAATAGATTTCAACAAACGGGCCAGTTTCTGAAATAAAACTTAATAAAAAAACTCGATATTTATGTTAAAGTAGAAGGTTATTATAGATATACTTAACCGTAATGCAGGGTAGCTAAGAATTAGTGAGTATATTATAGAAACGGTAAGGAGTAAATTTTCACAATGGATAAAAAGGGTCTCTTAATAGGTTTTTTAACAGTTTTCGTGATATCTCTCACTTATAATATAATGAGCAGTATACAACTATCGAATATATGGATACTTAATCAAGGTATAAATTCGATTGTCAGTCTTGTAGTGTTTTTTATCTTTACACGTATCTGGAGTTATT
>NZ_CP193902.1:0-3527 GCF_050858885.1 Sporosarcina sp. A2
CTGTAAACCAGTAGTAAACCCTTTTGTTTAATGGTAAACCCGCAGAAAACAGGTAAACTAAATAGGATTTTTAAAGATACGAGAGATTATTCAATCTTCAACAAACGGGCCATTTACTTGAAGAAAGAATTTGTTTTTTTTATAGTCTGTTGGAACTTTATGTTAAAATATTTATATATTTCGAATTAAAGGGGGATAGATTCATTGAGTAAAAATGCGAAATTACTTTATTGTATATTGGGTAGTGCTGTACTTGCTTTATTAAATAGTTCTATGCTTAGTTACGCTAAACTTGGTATGTTCCCAGGTGGTTATGGTGGAAATATATTGGGAGAATTGTTAGTTCTAATTGCAAATATATTGTCTTTGCTTGGGTTTATATTTTTAATATTATTTTCTCTTATCTTAATAATAAATAATATTAATTTAAAGGAAAAATAAATAACTTGCAATCGAATCTTCAACTAAAGGGTGCGATTGTTGAAGAAGAAAGGGTGGCGAAAGCTACTCTTTTTTTGTTTTCCCCTTTGTTTTAGGGTTGAGGTGAAGGCGGGTTTGATTGCGTAAATTCACATGGAGTAAGTGAAAGTTTGCGCTCGGAAGTGCTGGCGGTTTGTCGGGGCATAATGGCAAATGCAAGCCGGAAAAACTGAAACTTCGTTTTAGGTTTATCGGCTTGGCGTGAGCCGAACTCCCGACAAATTTTCGAAAGCAAGGAGGAAAGGTGTGGAGATTTTTTGAGTGAACTTCTCGAAAAATACTACCCGATCCTTGCTTTCGAAAAAGCCTTTTGGGTGATGGAATGGGAGAAAAATTACACACTTGCGAGAATCAGCAAAGGTGAAAATTTTTTTTATGTTACTAGGAAAAAGCAACGGCTGCAGGCGGTGATTTTTTTGCTTTTGACCTCTGGGGAAGCTGTCACGCTAGAGTGACAGCTTCCTGCTTTTAGCCCCCGGCAAGGCACACCTTTACGCATGTAAAGTATAGTGTGTTATACTTTACTTGGAAGTGGACCGAAAAAACAAGGACGAATTTCACCCGAAAAATGGAGCTGATATTGATGAGCTTTGCCGTCTGCAGAATGCAAAAAATGAAATCGCATGACTTGAAAGGGATTCAATTTCACAATCAACGTGAGCGAGAAAGTAAGACGAATCCCGATATAGAAAATGACAAGAGCCATTTAAATTATGATTTTGTGAACAATGGAAATATCGACTACAACGAGCGTGTAAAAGAAATTATTGAGTCACAAAAAACAGGTACAAGGAAAACCCGAAAAGATGCGGTGCTTGTCAATGAGTTGCTGGTGACGTCTGACCGACATTTTTTTGAGCGACTTGATCCAGCTGAACAAAAACGATTTTTTGAGGAAAGTCTCAAACTTTTTTCGGAGCGATACGGTGAACAAAATATCGCCTATGCCACGGTTCATAACGACGAAAAAACGCCCCATTTACATATTGGAGTCGTTCCAATGCGTGACGGAAATCTACAAGGTAAAAACGTTTTTAATCGTGCTGAATTGCTTTGGATACAGGACAAGTTTCCCGAGCATATGAAGGGGCTTGGATTTGATTTGGAACGTGGTGAAAAAGGTTCAAACCGTGAGCATATCGAAACGCAAACTTTTAAAAAACAGACCTTGGAGAAAGAAATTGATTTTCTAGAAAAAAATATTGTGACCAAAAAAGATGAATTGACTGCATTTGTTGAGAAGGTGGAATCTGATTTAGTAGTCCCAGCAAAACGTCAGATGAAAAGCATTGAGGTGCCTACTGGTGAAAAAACCTTATTTGGCAAAGAGAAAACTAAAACGGAAAAAAAGCCGACTGAAAATGTAATTATTTCGAGATCTGATTATAAAAAAATGGTTACTGCTGCACAAGATAACGAAAAACTGAAATTGCATATAAAAAATATGCTAAACACTGATACAGCGAAGGAAAATACAAAATTAGCGCAACAAAATGAACAGATAAAAGAAAAATATAATGGTCTTGTTCAGAGATTTAATGCAAATATTGAGGATTACAATAATCTACTAAAAGAAAACGGGTCGTTAAAATCTCGTGTGAGCGATTTAACGAATGAGATCGGTTCGGTATATAAAAGTGCTAAAGAGTTTCTGAAAGAGCGTACAAGCGATTTAAAAGCCTTCAGGAGCGCTTTTAAAGATTTGGTGGATAAAGTGAAGGAAAAAACTCCAGGAAGCGAATTTGAGCGATTGGAGAAGCGTGAGCGAAGTCGTGAACGGAATCGTGGATTGGAAAGATGAAAAATGCCTGTAAAGGTGTTTTTCATCTTTTTGTTTTGGGTTTTATTTTTGGGTTTTTGGGTTTTTGGGTCTTGGTTTTTGGGTGGGAGCGGAAAAAAGGGGGGGGCTACTACGACCCCCCCTTTAAGTGCCGAGTGCCAACTTCAGCGAAAAAGCCGCACAAAGCCAGGTGGGGTAAGGGTTTGTGGTGGGCGAGTTCTCGGCGAGTTTTCGGCGAGTTTTCAGCGTTTTTTTAGCTGATTTGCGGAAAAATGTATTTCTTTGTAATGCTTTACTTAGTCTTTATAATGTTATATACTAATAAAAAAATATGAGAAAGAAGGTCTTATTATGGCTCAAGAAAATGAAAAAGAAGAAATGCAAAGTGTAACGATTCGTATTCCTAAAGAGTTGTATCTTGAATATAAGCAAGCTTTGTTGGAGCAAGGGAAAATTGTGACTTATGACGTGCGAAGATATATGAATGACGTTGTAGAAAATCATAAGAAGGGGCATAAATGAGCATAAAAAAAGAGCGCCTCTGCGAAAGGTACGCTCAATTTACAACTCATTTTTGTAAGGTGAATATATCATTATGGCTAAAGATAAAGCAAGATACTTCACGTTTTTATTATACCCCGAATCCATCCCTGAAGATTGGGAAATGAAATTAGAATCAATTGGTTTGCCGATTGCGATTAGTCCTATTCATGATAAAGATCTAAGTGGAGTTGAAGGGCAAAAATATAAAAAGGCTCACTATCATGTTATTTATGTGGCGAAAAATCCAGTAACGGCAGATAGTGTGCGCTATAAAATTAAACAAATTTTGGGCGAAAAAAGCGTTGCTATGGTTCAAATTGTAGTCCAAAGCATGGAAAATATATATCTGTATTTAACACATGAATCAAAAGACGCTATTGCTAAAAATAAGCGGATATACAATAAGCGAGATATTAAGCTACTGAACAACTTTGACATTGATAGATACATAACCCTTGATGTTGAAGATAAGGACGATATGCTAAACGATGTCTGTGATTTGATTGATGAACATGGACTAGCAAACATTCGTGAGTTAAGAAGATTTATAAAAGTTCATGGTTCGAAACATAATTTGCCTAGCATGAAGATAATAAATTCTGTTTTACGGTCGCATACTGGATTAATCAGATTGTATTTCGATGCTGTTTATCAAGAACGGAAATATGGTCGAGGTGATTTCGACAAAGAAACAGGAGAATTAAAATGAATAGGTATGAAAACC